>JBGQGI010000171.1:0-4488 GCA_041497375.1 Candidatus Dormibacteraceae bacterium
ACGTCCAGGTACAGGGCGTGCGACGCGATGTCGTCCAGGATGTCCTCCGGCCAGCCCTTCTCGCGCAGCATCGCGATCCCCCTCATCGGGTGAAGGTCGAGCGTCGGCCCGGACTCGTAATCCCAGTCGTGGATGACCCCGAGCACTGCCCACCGCTCCTCGTCCTCGCCAAAGCGCCGAGCGTAGGCCCGCATCGCCATCTCGACGCTGCGCATGTGGCGGCGGAGCTGCAGCGAAGGCGTCGTCGACGTCATCAGGTCCCAGGCCTCGTCTCGGGTCGGCATCGTCATGGCGAGTTCCAGCGAAACAGCTTGTGGCGATACGTGAGCACGAGCAGCCAAGCGAGCGAGCCGGCAAACGAAATCGCGGCGACGCCCCCGACGATCGCGACCAAGGTCAACTCACCGGCCGGCTGCCCGGCTGACAGCCAGATGACAGCTCCCAGGCAAACGATGAGGAGACCGGACGCCGCGATCGTCGCGCCCATGGCGCGAAAGTAGATGGCGGGAGCGCGCTTCAGCCTGAGGTTGTCTCCACGCGTGAATCCACGCCCGAGGATGCTGGGGAAGTTTCGCCCGGTCAGCAGGGGCCACATGCCACCCAGAACGCCGATTGCGCCGCCAATCAGCAAGACGAGATCGAAAAGACTCACTCGAGTATTTCCTTCAATGTCCTGAGCAGCCGCTCGTGCTGGGTGCGGGTGCCGATGGTGATTCGAAACCAGCCGGCGATCGGCTCACGATCGTAATGCCGGATCAGGATCTGTCGCTCGCGCAGGGCGTCGGCTACCGCGGCGGCGGAGCTGCCGGGCGGCTGCACGAACAGGAAGTTGGCTGCCGAGGGAGCCACCTCGAAATGCAAGGCCTTCAGCTGATCGGCCAGCCAGGCGCGCTCGGCGACGACGTGGTCGACGATCGCCCGATGGTGCTGGTCGTCCTGGATCGCAGCGACTGCTGCGACGATGGCCAGGCGGTCCAGGTTGTAGGAGTCCTTGACTGCATCCAGCGCTGCGATGAGCTCCGGGTCGCCGAGCGCAAAGCCGATACGCATCCCGGCCAGCGCATAGGACTTCGAGAAGGTCCGAAGGATGAGAAGGTTTCGATACCTTTCCAGCAGGCCGACGCACGACTCAGGCGCGAAGTCCACGTAGGCCTCGTCGAGGACGACGACACCCCGGGCCGCGGTGACCACCTCTTCGACCGCAGCCTCCGCGGACCACGTGCCCGTGGGCGAGTTCGGGTTGACGATGAACTTCAGCGGCGCGTGGTCATCGACCAGCTCCTGCGGCCACGTCCAGCCTTCGGCGCATGGATGCGGTGCCGGAACCGCCTCGTGGATCCTGCACAGCGGTTCGAAGAGCGGGTAGGTCGGGGTCGCATACGCGACGTGGTCACCCTTGCCGGCAAATGCGCGGAAGCACATCTCGATCAGGTCGTCGCCACCGTTGCCGAGCGCCACGTTCGAGGGAGGCACATCGAAGTGGGCGGCGACGGCGGCGCGGGCCGGCGCTGCTGTCGGGCTTGGATAGAGGCGCAGCGAATCGCCCGCAGCGGCCTTGATGGCCTCGATGACCCTGGGCGACGGAGGCAGGGCTGATTCGTTGGTGTTGAGCTTGACCCACCCGTCCTCGTCAGGAGGCTGCTCGCCTGGGACGTAAGGTTCGAAGCCCCGAAGGGCCTTCTTCAGGAAGCCTTCCGGCATTTACGAGACCAGCCGGGCGATGATCACCGGATCTTTGGCGCTCACACCCGACTGGCCTCGAGAAGGAAGGTCTCTATGGCGAGACGCGGGCTGACGTTCTGCTCCAGGTAGCCGAGCGTGTCGTAGGACAGCTCGACCAGACGCGCCCAGCGGCCCTGCTCGGCGCCGCGGCTCGCCAGCATCCGGCGGCGCAGCTCGATCTGCCAGCTCGCGATCGCGAAAAGGGCGGGGTCTTCGTGGTCGCCCTCGCTTCGACGCCACGCCATCTGGCTGCCGTCCAGCTCCGCCGCCACCTGCAGCGGCACGTCGGCCGGAGCACCGAACACCTCTTCC
The DNA here is from genome assembly GCA_041497375.1 of Candidatus Dormibacteraceae bacterium. Classification (GTDB taxonomy): domain Bacteria; phylum Chloroflexota; class Dormibacteria; order Dormibacterales; family Dormibacteraceae; genus Palsa-872. Next base: position 2,035 of record JBGQGI010000171.1, read on the forward strand.
AACCGGCGCGTCCACTCGCGGTGAAGGTGGATGACGCTGTCGTCCCCGGCGACGCGGAGCGCCCAGCCAGGACGGCCGCGGGCGAGATTCGCAACCACCGCAGCACGCTCGGCGTCGAGGCCCTTGGCACGCAGCAGGCGCTCGATGTCGGGCGCGGGGACCGGGTGGAAAAACACGCGCTGGCAGCGGGAAACGACAGTGGGAAGAACCACGAACGGGTTCAGGCTCGGAGTGGTCAGGACGATCACCCGGTGAGGGTGCGGCTCTTCGAGGGTCTTGAGCAGGACGCCCTGGTCCTGGTCGCGCAGGCGGCCGACATTGGCAACCAGCGCGATCCGGCGAGCCCCGACCGCCGGCTTCAAGTTGAGGAATGACTGCAGGGAGAGCTCGTGAAATTCGGGCGCCTTGTCTGGCAGCAGCCGGATCTCATTGATCGACAGCGGCTTGATCCGATCGTCCTCCCAGTAGTCAGGGTGCCGGTGCAGCGGAGCCTCGGGCAGGAGCGCGCCGGCCAGCAGCCGCGCTGCGGTCGACTTGCCAAGTCCGGCCTCGCCAACGAAAAGGTAAGCGTGAGCAAGGCGCCCGGAGCCGAGCTGCGAGCGCAGCTGGTCGAGGGCCTGGACATTGCCCACCATCTCCGAGAACGGATCGGGGGTGCGCCGGGATCTGGCTCCGCCAGGCCCGCCGCCCTTAGGGGGGACGTCCCCCCTCAAATCGGTCACGGAGTAACTGTATTGCCCCTCTTGGGAGCAGCCGCCGCCTCGCGCTCGATGGCGAGTCGCTGGGCGCGACCCTGAAGCCACACCTCGCGGATGCGCTGCAGGGCGGTGAAGTTGGTGAGGACTGCCAGCAGGAAAACCACCGCGGAGAGGACCACCCCACCGAAGATGAGCCCCACCACCGTGACCACGACTCGCTCAGGCCGGGCGAATACACCCGATTCGCAGACGAAGCCGAGGCTCTGAGCCCGAGCTCGAACGTAGCTCACCAGGAAAGAGCCGGCGAGGGCGGCGACCGTACCCAGCAGGAGCCAGCGCTGGTAAGGGCCGGGCGTGCCGGCGAAGTAAACGGCCAGACCGATGTAGATCGCTCCTTCCGAGTACCGATCGAGAGTCGAGTCAAGGAAAGCTCCATATGGATACGCTCGGCCTGACGATCGGGCCAGCGCCCCGTCGAGGATGTCGAAAGTCCCGCCGACGATCAGGACGATGCCCGCCCAACGCAGGTAGCCGAACGCCACCAGGACGGCGGCGACGAAGGTCAACGCCACTCCGATCACGGTGATCTGGTTGGGGGTGATCGGAATCCGCCCCAGGGTGGTCATCAACGCTTCCGCCTGGCGGCGGACCCAGGCCTCAAACCGCGTCGTGAACATTGATCTCCTCTCGTGCGGCTTGCGCCTCGCGGCCGGCAAATGCTGCTCGCGCCTCTTCGTACACCTCGACGATCTGGGCGGCGACGACATCCCAGCCGAACCGGCTGGCCTTTTGACGTCCGTAGTCACCCATCCGGCGGCGAAGCTCGACGTCCCGGGCGAGGATGATCAGCGCAGATCCGAGCTCAGCCCAGCCTTTCGGCTGCACCGTCAAGCTGTCGCGTCCGGGCTCGAGCACCGACATGTAGCCCTCCACCTCGGTCGCGACGACAGGAAGCCCTGACGCCAGGGCCTCGAGCAGCACGATCCCGAAGCTCTCTGCCCCTGTGGCCGGAGCGCAGAAGATGTCGGCGCTGCAGTAATAGCGCGGCAGGACCGAGTCGGGGACATAGCCCGCCATGACGACATTGGGCAGCCGGTGCCTGGCTATATACGACTCCACCTGGCCGCGCAGGGGACCGTCGCCGACCACGATCAGTCGGCTCTTGGGCACGCGCGCTTGCATGAACTCATAAGCACGAAGAAGGTCTCCAAGGCCCTTTCGCTTTTCGAGCCGGCCGACGAACAGGATGTTCACGTTGTCGTCGCGAAGGTGCCGGATCGGGGCCAGTCCCGGCTTGAACGCATTGACGTCGATGCCGTTGGGTATGACTCGCAAGGGAAAGTCAGGGAAGTACTGGTGAAGGAAATCGCGCGCCGGCTCGCTGACCGCGATCCCAGAATGCAGGTGGGAGAGATAGGGCTCCAGCCACCGGCGGCCGTAGTAGTACCCGATGTTTGATCTGGCGAAGGCGTGGAAGGTGCCCACGTTGGTCGTCCTCGACATCCTCAGCATCGTCATGGGTAGGGCGGGCATCAACGGCTCGTGGAAGTGGAGGACGTCGAATCGTTCTTTCTCGACGATCGCCGCCACCTGGTCGGCCAGGTGAAAGCTGAGGGTGATCCGGGCCACCGAATCGTTGACGGGGATCGCTATGGGACTGCCGATACGGTAGAAACGCGCGGTGTCGAAGTCGACGTCGGCGCGGCTCGAGGGCGCGAAGATGCGCGCTTCGTGGCCGAGCCGGCGCAGCTGGCGG
>JBGQGI010000172.1:0-4487 GCA_041497375.1 Candidatus Dormibacteraceae bacterium
AGATTCGAGGGAACCCGTCGACCCCGCGGGCCTGGGTGACGGCGCGCGCACATTTGCCCGTGACCTGCGTCTTCTGCTCTGGCGAGAGCATCTCGATCGCGCCGAAGGCGACGATCAAGACCTGCTCGATCCGGCTCGGGCGGTGGAGACGTTCAATGCCACTGCGGATGCCCTGGAGCGCTGGCACTCGAGCGGAGGGCGCGGTGAGCGCCCTCCCGGTCGCGTGAGGCCGCACCCGCGGATCCGGCCGTCGCGGACCACCAGGCTCTGGGCTGAGCCGTTCTACAGGATCGTCTACGACCCCGACGGACGACCGCCGGCATTGCGGAAAGCGGGGGCGTGGTAATCGTCTGGGAGCGTTAAGCGTTGATGAGCTGACGGTCAGCGATCTCGCTTCGGGGCTCGGCGGCGAGCCGGGCCCCGCTCCACATGAGGAACGTAGGACCTGTCGCCGATCCACTTGGCCGGCAGGATCGCCAGGCGGCCCGCCAGCTGGTTGAGAACCGACGCGTACATCGACCTTAGAGCCGAGAACTCGCTCCATGCGAGGTCGGCCTCGCGGCAGTCATAGCCGGCCTTGATCAGCCGTTCACGAGCGTCGTCGAATTCCTGGCGCTCGACGATTGGAACGCCTGCGCTCTTGAAACGGAAGTACCAAGCGAGGTCCTCGACGAGGTGGTTGCCGACCTTGAACATCAGGCGGGCGTGGCCTTCGGTCGCATCCACGCTGACGACTGTGCTGAGGACGAGGGTCGCCGCATCCATGACCGCGCCGAACGAGTTCAACCAGGCCTCGTTGTCGTGGCTCGACCGGAAGTACACGAGGATCGGGTAGGCGAGGTGGCTCTCGAGGACCGCAGCCGACCATCGCCGCCAGTCGTCGAAGGTGGCGCGCAGCTCATCGGGCATGCGGTGATTGGCAACCGTTTCGAGAATTTGCAGGCCTGCTGGTGGCGCGCCTGCCAGCGCGTCGAGCGTGACGACGAGCTCTTCCCGCCGTTGGAACGAACCGTACAGGGAGAACAGCAGGCTGATGACAAGTGCGATCAAGCCCACGCCTGTGGCGCTTTCCGCCACGATCACCAGGCGGGCCAGGAAGCCGATGGGCAGGATCTCCCCGTAGCTCAGCGGCAGCAGGGTGCTGGCGGAGAAATAGAGTGAGGTCCAGAAGTCCTGAGGGGGCGGTTGGATCTGATCCGGAATCGAATCGATGATCAGCGCGTAGCCGAGGATGCTCGAAAGGCCCCAGAAGGCGAGCAGCGCCAGCAGCGCGACCGGCCCGAACGTCCCCAACCTGTTCTCGCGACGGTCGATGCGCGACTCGCGCGTGCCGAACCATCGCCAGCTCGCCCATAGAGGCAGCAGGATCCAGGGCGCGATGCGAAGCCTCCCAATCGAAGGCCTGGGCAAAACCACCGACTGAAAAACGTCGTAAAAGGCCACGGCAAGAATGACGATGCCAAGGGCAGCCTCGGCCAACTGGAGCATGGCGAGAAACTCTACCTAACCAGCACTGAACCGCATTGACTGGTCGGAATCGCAACATCGCGTCGGCGATGAACAGGCCCTTGACGCCGTGGACCTCGCCATATGGATCCGCCACCGAGGTCGTTCGGTCGGCTCCGAGGCGGCAGCTCCCCATCTGGTGCGCCGAGTAGAGGGGCAGGCGGTTGACGACCACCGCGCGGCGTTCGATCTCAACCATGAACCTCTCGAACCGCGCCTGTCCGTTGGCGCCTGGCCGTCCCTGGTCGCTCTCCAATCGCAATGCGATGAGTGAGGCATCGCAGACAGCCTCGAGCGTCTGCCTCTCGGCATCCGGTAGGAATGAGCCGGTGCTCATGGCCGGGTCTCGGCCGGTCGATGGCCGGCGATGGCCGGCGGTGGCCGGCGGCGGCTGATGGCGAACGGGAGGTCGAGGCTGACGAAGATCGCGACCGCGAGGCCGGCGGCCGCGACTATGTACCACGGCCAAGGGCCCATGAGGTCGAGAAGGTTGGCCACCACCGGCGTATGTCGCAGGTACATGTAGTTGCCGCCGGTGACGACGTTCGCGCATGCGGCGAGCGCCGCGAGCGCCAGCGTCAGCACGACGACACGCGGCACGGCGCCACGCCGCGGTGCGATCCGTAGGCCGATCACCAGAAACAACGCCGCTGCAACGATCGCGGCATGGGCGATGAAGTATTGAAGGAAGAGGTAACTCGGAAAATGGTCTGGAAGATCAGGGCTGATGAGCGCGTTCGCCGTGCCGGCGAGACCCCAGAAATATGTGAGCTCGACGAGCAGCGGGTGGCGAGACCAGAGGGCGGCCGCCGCGACGAACGCCACAACGTCGCACAGCTGCAGGGGAAGCGCATAGCTCGCTGACCATGTGTGCTGCCCGGCCAGCCACACCCACCACCCGCACTCGTTGATCACGATGACCAGGGCCAGCGTGCGTCCTGCCACGAGGGTCCACTGACCCGGTTGCAGACGTGCAGCTGTCACGAGCGCCGCGATGGCGATCGCGATCACGCCCAGGGTTGTCAGGTGCTCGACGGTGATCAGCCTGTCCATGGCCGATACATTCGGGCCGGTTGCGTGTCCAGGTCAGTCTCTTTTCGTCTCGAAAAGGGTCTCAATCCTCCACAGGGACTCGATGGGCGAACTCGCTCATCTCGTCCAGGCGTTCTGCGACCAGGGCGAAACCACGCTGCAGACGCCTGTAGAACGTGGGGCGCGAGAGATGCAAGCGCTCCATGATCACCTCGTGGCTGCCCACCTTCTTGACGTAATAGTCAAGGAGCAGGCGGCCCGCTTCGGCGTCGCGCGGCGCCGACGAGGCGGCCAGCTCTCCGATCACGTCGACGAGGAGCGAACGGAGATCGCTGGCGGCCGAGCCGCCGCGAGAGACGCCTGGCAATAAGGCCAGCGGGCTGCGCCCCAGCCTCTCGGGCGTGCCCAGGTCGTCGAGCGCTGTCTTCACGAGCTGCGGCCGGATGACGCTCTCCGGATCCCTGGTCCAGTGCACCTCGGGCGGTTCCCCTGGGATCGGGGTTGGCAAGAGCACCATCGCGAAAGGCAGGCCGGCGGGCAGCAGCCGCCCCATGAGCCAGCCCAGCATCATCGCCGCCAGCACGATGGCCGAGGCAAGGGAGAAGCTCCATGCGAGCCCCCCGGGCAGGAGCTCGATGGCGAGCATCGACAGGAGCGCGAACGAGCCGGCGATCACGGCTCCAAGCGAAGCGCCACGGCGGCCGGGCCAGCGAAGGCCCCACCACAGCCATACATCTCCGGCGAGCCCGGTCAGAATCGCCACCGGCAGCATCTCGTAGGTCTGCTTGGTGATGGCGACGAAAACGCCGTTGATGGCAAATACGAGCGTCAACGAGCCGAACCTCAGGCGGAAAGCGCTGTTCAGCAAGAGGCCCGTCGCCACCAGGATGGCGGACTGCGCCAGGATCGAAGCCACCCCCAGGTTGTCCGCGACCCAGGACAGGCCGATCGACTGCAGCTCGACTCGGTATCTGAAGGACGGCGAAGCCCACGGGTCGATCAGCGGGTGCGCGAACTGGGTCGCGAAGGTGAGCACAGATAGAAGGAGGGCCACCGACATCAGCGGCACGGCACTGGCCGTCGCCTCGCCGCGCCGGGCGGCGGCGCGGACTGGCCCGCTCACCATCACAGCCGCGGCGGCGATCTCGACGAGGTGGGGAGGGCTGAACAGGGCCTGCAGCCCGATCTGGTTCCGCGAGACGACGAACGACCAGAAAGAAGCATCCGCTATCCAAGCCGCGCCGAATACGAGGGCAGCGGCAAGGGTGCCGACGTAGCCGTCCGGGAGCGCTCGGTTCCAGGGTCGCCCGCCGGCGAGGCCCCGGCCGAAAGCGAAGAACAGGAACCCGGTCAGCGCGAACCAGGAGGCGCTAACGGCGACAAGGCCGGCCGAAGCAGCGCTTTGAACGCCTTGGGGAGTGATCACGTAAGCCCAGGCGACCACGTAGGCGGAAAGCAAAAACCACGTGGCGAGAAGGACGATCACCGCGTCGAACACGCGAGGGTCGTCGAGCAGGCTGCGCATGGCTTTCACAGTTCCACCGCCCGTTAGCGGCAAACGATACCCCTGAACGTCCGGAAGGTCCGGATGAAATTGAGACCGATTGTGAGACCCGCCCGGGACTGACCCTGATACCGGGTCGGAGCGACCTTTGCGGCCATGTTGACCTTGCACGCGCGACACCGGCTCGACATCGGCTTTCGCCAGTTCCTGTATGCGCTGTCAGCCTGCCTCTGGGCTCGAGACGAGCAGCGGTTGAGCGCCCGCCTGGTCGGGGGATGGTCGCCATCCGGGCATGGCATCGCCTGCCGCTCGGTCCGCTCGGGGTTCCACCTCCTACTCGACTCGCTCGATCTCACGGCCGGGGACGAGATCCTCGTGTCTGCGATCACGCACCCGGACATGGTCCGCATCATCGAAGCGCACGGACTCGTCGCTGTGCCCGTCG
>JBGQGI010000173.1:0-4486 GCA_041497375.1 Candidatus Dormibacteraceae bacterium
CTCTCCCTCGCCGCCCCCGGCTTCATGGCCATCGGTGCATATACGTCGGTGCTGATGGACGAGTACTGGCACACGCCCCTGGCGCTCAACATCGCCGCCGCCGTCCTACTGGCCGCCGCCGTCGGACTTGTAGTTGGCCTGCCAGTCCTGCGCCTTCGCGGCGTCTTCCTCGCCATCGCCACCATCGGCTTCATAGAGGCGCTCCGTCTCGGCGTGATACTAAATTTGCCCATTACCGGAGAAGGCCTAGGCCTGAAAAACGGGAACTCTGACCCGCTCGGGGGAATCAACCTCGTACTGGTCTCGCTGGTCGTGGTGCTCTTTCTCGTGTGGCGGCTGACCAAGGGCCGGCTCGGCGCGGCCTGGGCGGCGATCCGCCAGGACGAGCTCGCGGCGCTTAGCCAGGGCATCAACGTAGCGCGCTACAAGATGATCGCCTTTGTTCTGAGCGCGGTGTTGGCCGGGTTCGGTGGAGCGCTCGAGGCCCACCTTCAGACTTTTGTTGACCCCAGCGACCAGCAATACGGCGTCACGCGCGCTGTGCAGATATTGACTTTCGCTGTGCTCGGTGGCAGCGGCCATTTCCTCGGACCTGTGGTCGGAGCCCTAGTGGTAACCAGCCTACCCTGGGTTTTCGAGCAGGCGCGCGACTACATCAACATCGTCACAGGTGTCTTCCTCATCGCGGTGATCGTTTTCCGGCCACAGGGCATCGTCGGGCGCGGTGGGCTGGCCATCGTCAGGCCACGGTGGTGGCCGCGCAGGGCTCGGGTCAATGCTTCTACGCCTGGATAGCGTTCAGAGGCACTTCGGCGGCGTTCATGCCGTCGATGGGGTGTCGCTGGAAGTCGAGCAGGGTTCGATCTACGGCCTGATTGGGCCAAACGGGGCCGGCAAGACGACGCTGGTCAACGTCATCACCGGCTATGTGCCGTTCCAATCGGGCGGTGCCTGGCTGGAGTCCGATGAACTCACCGGGCTGTCCGCTCATCGAATCGCGGCGCTCGGCATCTCGCGTACGTTCCAGAACATCCGACTGTTCAAGGACCTCACAGCGCAGGAAAACGTCCTCGTTGGCATGCATACACGCCGGCACGACGACACACTGGCGCAGCTCGCGACGCTGCCGATGTTCCGCCACGATGAGCGCACTCGCCTCGAGGAAGCGCACCGCCTTATGGACACCGTGGGGCTGACCGCCAAGGCGATCGGACGTCGCTCAGCCGGCACCCTTCCTTATGGAGACCAGAGACGTCTCGAGATTGCTCGCGCACTCGCGCTCAAGCCACGTCTTCTGATCCTCGACGAGCCTGCCGCGGGTATGAACCCGTCCGAAAAACAGGGGATGCGTGAGCTGATCGAAAACCTCAACAAAGACGGCCTGACAATTCTCCTCATCGACCACGACATGCGGCTGGTGATGGGAGTCTGCACGCGGGTTGCGGTGCTCAACTTCGGCCGAAAGATTGCCGACAGCACCCCCAAGGACGTCTCCACCGACGCCGGCGTGATCAAGGCCTACCTTGGGACAGGCGGGGAGCGTGAGGTCTCCAGCGCACCGGGCGCCAGCGGCGTGGACGAGGCGGTGGAGGTGGTCGAAGCGGCCGCCACGACCAAAGTCGCTGCTGAGCCTGAAAACGCGATCCTCGAGGTCCGCAATCTTTCTGTCAGCTACGGCGCGGTGAGCGCGGTTCGCGGCGCCTCGCTGAGCGTCGCCCGAGGCGAGGTGGTGGCATTGATCGGCGCCAACGGAGCCGGCAAATCCACGATTCTCAACACGCTCTCAGCGCTCATACGCCCGGACTCGGGCACTGCGACCTTCGACGGCCTTGACCTAACCGTCGCCAAGCCATCGGCGATCGTCCGCCACGGCTTGATCCAGGTGCCCGAGGGTCGCGAGATCCTGGCCCGCCAGACAGTGCTGGAGAACCTGGAGCTGGCCACCTGGGCCAGGAACGATCGTGCGGCCGCCGCCAAGGACATCGAGGCGGCGATGAAACGGTTTCCGATCCTTGGCGAGCGCAGGGCCATGAGTGCCGGCACGCTGTCGGGCGGTGAGCAGCAAATGCTGGCGATAGCGCGCGGACTGCTCGCGAAGCCGCGGCTGCTGCTGCTCGACGAACCATCGCTGGGACTTGCGCCGCAGATGGTCGACGAGGTGTTCGCGGCGATAGAGGAGATACACAAGGAGGGAACGACGATCCTTCTCGTGGAGCAGAACGCTCTGCGGGCACTTGCGATCGCCGACCGGGCCTACGTAATCGAAACTGGTCAGATCATGCTCAGTGGCAGCGGCGAAGACCTGCTCCACAATCCTGCGGTGCGGCGCGCGTACCTAGGCGGGTAGGCGGGTCTTCGACCCGCCTTATGAGAGGGAACCCCCGGTGGTTCCCCTCATCGGCGGGCGCTTCGCGCGCGCCTGCTCTCCCTCCGGTGTAAGGATGGGATTTATTTGCAATGGCTCTCCTCGCCACGATTGCGAGGCATTAGATACAAAGTCATGGCCGGGGAGACCCCGGCCAACCCTGCCCAGCTGGCTCTTTGAAATTCGCTAGTCGAACGAGCTCCGAGAGGCAAATAAAAAACCCCGGGCCGTGAGGCCCGGGGCTTAATTGGTCGTTTAACCCTTAGAGGGTGCGAACGCTCTTCGCGCGTGGCCCCTTGGGGCTCGCCTCGATCTCGAAAGAAACCTTCTCGCCACCCTGGAGGCTGTCGAAGTCACCTTCGGTGCCACTCCTGTGGAAGAAGAATTCCTTACCGTCTTCGGCTGCGATAAAGCCGAAGCCACGGTCCGCGACCAGTTTCTTGATGGTGCCTGTAGGCATTTCCATCTCCTATCTCTCGAACGAATGGCCAACTCAACTCGGCGGGCCTGTTCGAGAAACGGAGCCTGCGGTGAGCGCCTGCACTGTGCCGGCAACCTGAGTATACCCCAGACCGGTGGTTCCCAACCCTGGGCCTTCCGGGGGTGCCGAAAAGTGCCTTTTACCGAGATCCCACGCGTTCGGGCCTGGGCGCCAGGGAAGAGCGGCGAGCCCGCGACTGATCTACCTCGGTCAGGTGGCGTTTCCGGAGCCTCAGGTGCTTGGGGGTCACCTCGAGCAGCTCGTCATCGGTCAGGAAGTCCAGCGACTGCTCCAGGCTCTGCCTGGAAGCCGGGGTCAGCCGTACCGAGATGTCCGAGGTCGACGACCGGATGTTGGACTGCTTCTTCTCCCTGCAGACGTTGACCCGGATGTCTCCAGGACGCTTCTGGATGCCCACGATCATGCCTTCGTACACCTCTTCACCGGCCTCGATGAACGTGGTGCCGCGCTCCTGCGCGCCGGCCAGCCCGAAGGCAAGGGTCGTGCCCGCCGAAGACGCGGTGAGCGCTCCGTTGCGCTGCTCCCTGAAGTCACCCGCCCAGGGCCTATACCCGATCCCGATCGAGCCCATCAAGCCGGTGCCGGCGGTCAGCGTCAGGAAGCTGTTGCGGAATCCGATCAAACCTCGGGTGGGGATCGTGTATTCGAGACGCACGCCGCCCTTGGAGTCGTAGGTGATCTCGATCATCTCGCCGCGGCGTTTGCCAAGCGCCTCGGTGACAGCACCGAGGTTCTCCTCGCGGACGTCCACGGTCAGCCTCTCGAGGGGTTCCATCCGCTGGCCGTTGATCGTCTTGACGATCGCCTCCGGGCGGGAGACTTCGAACTCGTAGCCTTCGCGGCGCATCGTCTCGATCAGCACTGCCAGGTGAAGCTCGCCGCGGCCGCTCACGAGGAAGCGCTCGGCCGCTTCGGTGTCCTCGACATGGAGCCCGAGGTTGACGTCCAGCTCCTTGTAGAGCCGCGCGCGCACCTGACGAGTGGTCGAGAACTTTCCCTCGCGGCCGGTGAAGGGCGACGTGTTGACGCCAAACGTCATCCTCACCGTGGGCTCGTCGATCTCGATGCGCGGCAGCGGATCGGGGGATTCGGGATCAGCGAGCGTATCGCCGATCGCGACCGCATCGAGCCCCGTGAGAACAACTATGTCTCCGGCGCTGGCGGTCGCGACTGCGATCCGGTCGAGTCCTCGGTAGACCAGAACCTGCACAACCTTGGCGCGCCGGGGCTCACCGGCGGCGGTGAGCACGGCCACCGTGTCGCCCGGGGCGATGCGGCCTCGTGAGATGCGCCCGATGGCCATAGGTCCGGTGTAGTCGTCGTATGCGCGGTTGGCGACCAGCATCTGAAAGCCGCCGGGCTCGATGACCGGGGCGGGGATGTGCTCGATGATCGTCTTGAAAAGGGGCTCGAGGTCAGCAGTCAGGGCGTCGGCCTGGTGGCCGGCTCGACCCTCTTTCGCCACCGCGTAGATCACGGGCGCCTCGAGCTGGTCGGCGTCCTCGGCGAGCTCCAGGAACAGGTCATGCACCTTGTCGAGGGCCGCCTTGGGATCGGCGTTCTTGCGATCGACCTTGTTGATCACGACGATGATCCGCAGGCCGACCTCGAAGGCCTTA
>JBGQGI010000174.1:0-4472 GCA_041497375.1 Candidatus Dormibacteraceae bacterium
GTCATGTCGCGGTTGCGGCACTCCTCGACCGAGAACTTCGGCTGGCCGAACTCGTAGTCGAGGAACTTCAGCTCGAAGTTCTTGCCCGTGTAGTCGGTGATCGGGTTGATCTCGTCGAAGAGCTCCCGAAGGCCCTCTGACTTGAACCAGTGGAACGATTCGACCTGTGTCGCAATGAGGTCTTTCAGCTCGACCAGGTTCGGGATACGACCATAGCTAAGGCGCGAGGGAGCTCTCATCTCTGAGATCATTCGGTTCTCCTTAAACGGAAAAGGGCGCGCTCAGGAAATAGGCATGATGAGCGGCCGGGCGTGCACGAACCGCCAGTATACGACGAATCGCCCTCTCGTGGGGACGAGTCATCGAAGCCAGGCGAAACTGCCGCCTGACCTAAGGTTTCGGGCAATATAACACCGCCCGGCCACGCTTGCCACCCTTAACTTCGAAGGGCCGAGCTAGCCTGGTGTCGTGCCTGACTGGAAAGCGCTGCGGAGCGAGTTTCCCCTCCTGGACCGCTACATCTACCTCAACGCCTGCTCCCTCGGCCCCCTCCCCGCCGCGGCCGCGCCGCCCTGGCCCGTTACGCCCAGGATTGGGACGACAAAGGCACCCCGGTCTGGTTTTCCGACTGGATTCCGCTGCTGGGCAGGTTCCGCGAGAGGATCGGCGAGCTCCTCCACGCGCCGGCTGGGACTACCGCCATCGCCCCGTCGGTGTCAGTGGCTTTGACCACGCTGGCGACGGGCCTGCCGCTGCCGGTAGGCCGCGGCAAGGTCCTGATCGGCGAGCTCGACTTTCCAACCCTCGGCCACCAGTGGCTGAGCCGGCCGGGCTACGAGGTCGAGTTCGTGCCCAGCCGGGATGGCATTACGATCCCGCCCGAGGCGTTCGCGGAGCGAATCGACAAGCGCACCGCCCTGGTCGCGACCACCCACCTCTTCTATACGACCGGCTACCTCCAGGACGTGCGCGCCATCGCCGACGCTGCCCACGCCGCGGGCGCCCTGTGCCTCATCGACGGCTACCAGACCTGCGGCTGCGTGCCGCTCGACGTCGAGGCGATGGGCTGCGACGCCTTCGTCGGCGGGTGCCTCAAATGGCTGAGCGGCGGGCCCGGCAACGCCTTTATTTACGTCCGTCCCGAGCTGATCCCTCGAATGCGGCCCCAGGGAACCGGCTGGTTCGCGACGCGCGATCCGTTCTCGTTCACTCTGCAGGAGCTGATCTTCGCCGACGACGCGCGGCGCCTGGAGACGGGTACGTGGGCGATGCCTTCGCACTACGCAGGGTTGGCGGCGCTGGAGCTGATCCTCGAGGTCGGCGTCGAGAACATCCAGGAGCGCTTGCGCAACCTGACCGGCCGGATCCTCGAGCGATGCGATGAGGCAGGGGTGAAGACACTTACTCCGCGCCAACGGAGCCGCCGTTGCGGGATCGTGACGCTAGAGTCCGGCAACCCAGAAGAGGTCGAGGCACAGCTGCATCTCGAAGGAGTGATCGTCGACTCGCGGCCGGGCCGGGTTCGCCTGTCGCCCCACTGGTGTGTGACCGAGGACGAGCTGGAGCGCGGGATGGACCTCGTGCTCGACAAGGTCAAATCTGGTGGCCACGCTGGTCGCAGGAGTGGCTGAGACGGCGGCTTTGGCCGCCGGGAGAGGGACCGAGACCCGGTATTTGTAGCTGACGGCCACGCTGGATCTCCTTTGAATACCCGGCTGACTTCGATAGGCAGAAGCTATCCCTCGATCCTTGGCGACAAATGTGAGTTGGCTGAGAAGACTCTCAGATCACGACTTTGCGACGTCCAACCGTCAAACCCTTTCGATCGATCAAGCCGAATTAATTGGAGACTTCACACAATCGTCAATTTCTGCCGCACAATGCGCCCAGCCAATCTGTTAATCAGGAAGCCCGGAGCCTGGGGAGGGAACTTGGGAATGCGCAGAAGCGCGCGGATTCTGGTCGGCGCGGTCGTTGCAGCGTTCGTCGCCGGCAACCTATCCGTCAGTGTGAGCGCGGCCGCCCCGACCCGCCTGGGGTCGACGGACTCGGCACCAATCGCAAACCCGGCGCAGTCGGCAACGCCCGCGAACGCGTCGCCCGGCGGCGGCCAGGGCTGGACTGAGAGGAGCAAGTCGATCGAGCCGCAGAAGGTCGATCTTGCATCGCTGCCGCGGACGAAGTACCCGAAAGGCAAAGCCTCGACGAGGCCGTTGCTCGTCCGGGACCAGCAGGCCTACGCGACGGCCAAGGACCACCCCAACGGCAAGCCGGGACTCGCCATCACGCAGGGCTCGACCTCAAGCTCTGGGACCACCACGGGCCCCAGGGTCCCGCTCACCGTCGGGCCCAACTTCCCTGGAATGAACTCGGCGACCGACATCTTGGTCATCGGCAGCAGCGACGAGCCTCCCGACACTCAGATCGCCGTCGGATCGACGCGCATCGTCGAGATGGTCAACGAGGTGATGCAGATCTACGACAAGTCGGGCAATCCGATCGCGAACACCACGACCTCGCTCGCCGACTTTTTCCTCGTCAACAGCTACTGGACATTTAACTACTTCGCCAGCGAGCAGTTCGTGACCAGCGACCCGCGTGTTCTCTACGATGCGACGTCTGGCCGTTGGTGGGCGAGCCTCCTGGGCTACGGGCCCACCACCTTCGACAGCCTTACGTTCGTCGCCGTCTCGGAGACGAGCGACCCGGCGGGCAGCTGGTGGATCTACGCCGTAGACGGCGAGGGCCCCGCGCCAACGTACACGCCTCTGTTGTGCGACCAGCCGAAGATCGGAGTCAGCAGCGACAAGATCGTGGTCGGCTGCAGCCTGTTCGATTTCACCGACACGTTCCAGGGCGGCCTGCTTTCGGTGGCGAGCAAATCGCGGATGATGGCCGGCCTCAACCCGCACGAGACGCAGTTCGGGAGCATGGATTGGTTCGGCCTGGTACCTGCTCAGAACATCACCGCTGCAGTACCGACTGTCTACGTCGCCTACAACTCCAGCGCAGGAGGCACTGGCACCGCAGCGACACAAGTATTGGCGGTGACGGGAAACGTCACGCTCAACGCAAGCTATTCGGCGGTCACCCCACACCAAGTGGACATGAGCTTCACGAATGTCCCGCCCGCAGCGCCTCAGAGCGGCTCAGCCGACCTCATCGACACTAGCGACGACCGCTTTATGTCGGCCTACGTCCTCAACGGAAAGCTCTACACGTCGGGCGGCGACTCATGCACCCCGGCCGGCGACACGACCGTACGCTCCTGCCTGCGCCTGGTCGAGGTGAACCTATCGACCTGGGCGCTGATCCAGGGCGCGACGGCCGGCCTCGTCGGCAAGTTCATCATCAACCCGACGCTGGGCGTGAACTCGAGCGGCGACGTGGCGTTGGCCTACAGCACCTCGTCGTTGTCTGACTACCCGGATGTCGAGAACGCTGTCCAGCCGGCAGGCGACCCAAACACGTTCGTCGGAGGACAGATCGTCGCCGGCAGCGGTCCGTATGTGCACTCCTCGCCGCAGTCGCCGTCGGCCCGCTGGGGCGACTACAGCTCCGTCGCCATGGACCCCTCCTCGACCTCGTTTGTGTGGGTCGCCGGCGAGTTCAGCAATGGGCCCTCCGATGGAAGCGGCGGCACGCTCTGGGGGACGCAGATCGCCCGGTTCAACGCCCACATACCGCCGGTGTGCACCGCGACCTCGCTGTCGCCGAGCGTCCTGTCGCCGCAGGAGCCGACTGTCGACATCACCCTGACAGCCGCAGCCACGTGCATCGACCCGGCGACCCCGGACTTCCAGTTCTGGATCAAGACGCCAGGTACCAGCACCTTCGCCATGGTCCAGGACTACGGCAACGGCGATACGTACGACTGGGCAAGCCACGTCACGCTCGGGATCTACACGCTTGAGGTCCGCGTGCGAGGCACGACTGAAACGGCAAAGTCGTACGACACCCTCAAAGACATCCCTTACACGATCACGACCACGCCTTGCACCCTGCCCACGCTCGACGCGAGCCCGGCGCCCTACCCACAGGTCACCGGCACTCCTGTGACCCTCACCGCGACCACGACGTGCGGCGCACCGCCGCTGTACCAGTTCTGGGTCAGGACGCCCGACCGCGTGTTCCACCTGGCGCAGGGCTACAGCACCGCCAACGTCTACAACTGGAACGCCTTTAACACCCAGGTCGGCGGCTACCTTCTGCAGGTTCGCGTCAAGAACACCGGATCGCTCGGTGCCTACGACAACCTGCGGAGCATCTCTTACGCGCTCGCGCTCTGCACCACGCCCAGCCTGGACACCGGCGCCGCCAGCTCGCCCTATGCCAGTGGGTCCGGGGCCGTCACCCTGACCGCCAGTGGCGCTTGCCACGGCACCATCCAGTACCAGTTCTGGTACCGCGACACCAGCCTGGTCTATCACCTCATCGGCGGCTACGGGAGCAGCAACACCGCGACCTGGAAC
>JBGQGI010000175.1:0-4469 GCA_041497375.1 Candidatus Dormibacteraceae bacterium
ACCAGTTCGTTGGCAGCGGTGGTCGCGGCACTTGTCGTCACAGTTCCCGTCAGCTGGTTGGTGGTGACGGTCGTCGTTCCGGTCCGGTCGAGCGGGTTCACGGTGGCCACGTTCCGCCATTCCGTGAGCTGGGCCTCGCAGTTGATGTTGGCCGGGACGGAGGTGATGGTGACGTTGGTTATTCCACCCGGATTGTTCGCGTAGTACCAGAGCTCGCTGCGAGAGTTGGCGCCGGCTTGAGCGAAGTCGGCGGTGGCCCACGGCGCCGGCACCGTGACGCGATTGGGCGACGGGTCGCACTCCATGACCAGAACGAGCAGGGTTCCCGCGAGGCTTGCCGCGGGAAGCGTCGGGGTGATGAAGTGCGTGGTCGGTGCAGTCTCGACTCCGGTCTGAACGTTGGAGATGCCGCCGCTGAGAGGCCCGATGTTCAGGTAGCCGTAGCAGCTCGGCTTGAAGTGATAGAACCCGCTCGCATCTTTCACCGGGGCAGGCCCGAGGCCCGTGCCGACTGTGACGCCGCCAACGACGATGTTCGAATAGGCAGCGCCCGATGCGCATGCCGCCCCGCCGGTGCCCTGCAGTGTGGCGATGGCATTCGTGTCGGCGTTGGGCTCGGGGGGCAACGCAGTCGATACTGGAGGCACAGGCTGCGGCGCGACGCCGGCGGCGCACGGATTCGGGTTCACCGCAACGACACCGGCTGAGAGGTTGGCGCTGGTCCCACTCGTGCCGCACGTCGGCGTGACATGGCCCGTGCCCTCGACGCCGTCAGCGCAGATCGCCTTGGTCGAGCCCGAGCTGGCGCCCGCGGCGCAGCTTCCGCCCGCGCCAACCCAGCCCTGCGAGTCCGTGTACACCTTCGCGTTGCCGACATCGGAGTAGGTGCCGGAGGCCGCATCGAAGCGTGCGTGCGCGTACAACGCGCATGTCCCGCTGATGGTGATCAGGTTCTGCACCCTGAAGCTGCCTTCGACGTTCACCTGGCCGCTCGCACAGGTGAGGTTGGTCGCGGAGATCGCCGGCACCGAACCCTCGAGCGCCTGTGCGACCGCGCGGCGTACGACGGTGGTGCTGGTCGACCCGACCTCAGCGCCGAATGAGATGGGCAGGGTCAACGTTAGGATCACCTCGACCTGCTGCTGGTGCGCCCGGTAGGGGTAGTTGATCTTCACAGTGAGCCCGCCGGCAAAAGTGTCATTTCCGACGTACGGGGTCGCGCATGTACCCGCGGTGACGGTGAGGCTGCCTGTGCGGGTTCGCCGAGTGGCGAGGAAGTTGTCGGCCTGGGTGATGATGGCGGTGGCTTTCGCCGCATCGCAGCCGACTCCGATTTTGAGCGAAGAGTCGAGCGCGGCCGAATCAGCCAGCTCCTGGAGCTGATTCTTCTGCCACTCGTTGGAGCCCGCCAGGAGGACCAGAGCGGCCGAGCCGATCAGTGCGAGCAACGCGACGGCGACGAGCACCATCACCTGGCCAGACTGAGGACGCCGGCATGTGCTCAAAATTCCAACCGGCCAACCGTCTGCGAGTCAAAGATGATGGCGGTCGGTATGCCGAGAAAGCGAGCGAGGACCGGCTGCCATTTCAGCTTGAGGTCGACCACCACGCGTTGGTGCCCTGGGATGCGCACCGCGCTGCCGCTGGCGGCGGCGCAGCTTGGGCAGCTCCAGCGCGTACCTCCGCTCGCGGGGTCCAGCTCGTAGATGAAGACGTACACGGTGTTGTTGGTTGCACCTGCGGAAAGGGTGATGGTTCCGGGCTGCGTCGGATCCGCGTTGGCGGCATAGGTTCCATAGGTCGGAGGCCCACCGGTTGCTGTCGAATCCAGGTACACCACGGTCGCGCCGAGCGAGTCCATCAGGTGCGCGCCGGTGACGATCGACGTCAGACCGCATGGCGTGGCAAGCGCCGTGCAGCTGGGTGGGAGCGTGTTGGATCCGCTGTAGTACTCGAGCGAGGCCTGGCGGGCCATGTCCCTCGATGCACCAGAGAGAAGCCCGTACAGGAGGAGGCCGCGGCCCATGTCCACGGTGGCGCCGATGATGAGCAGCACCACGGGCGCAATGAGCGCGAACTCGACGAGCGCTTGGCCGCGCTGCCTCACCACGACGTTGTCGTCTTGCTCGAGCCCGAGATGGTGATGCGGCCGCCGAAGAGATTGAGGTCGTTGAAGCCGTAATAGACGTACACGTCGATCTCGGATTGGTAGCGCGGATTCGCAGTGCCCATGCAGTTCAGGCTGGTCCCGCAGTAAACGACGACCACCGCCTGCCCGCCGGTCGGATTGGTGAAGTCGGTGCCGCTGACAAACGGGGGAGCGTGGGCGATGAGGGTCGGGCAGCTGACGTTGGTGGTGACAGTCGCGAGGTCGGCGGTGATGATGCTGCACATCGCAGCGAGGCCAGGACCGTCGGTGACCGTTGTCTTGCCTGCCACGTATCGCGCGGCGTCGCGGGCAGCGTCCGACGTGGCGATGGCGTACCCGTAGCCTCGGCCCAGCTCCAGCACCCCGGCCACCAGCAGCATGAGGATCGGCAGCGCGATGGCGAACTCGACGAGTGCTTGCCCCCGCGAACGAGAGCGGGCTTTACCCACTGAGCTTCAGGTTCGCCATGACCACGCGAGCGAGCTCCGTGGCTCCGCGCGATACCAGTGATGAGGCATCACGCTGCAGGACGAGGCCGCCGGCGAGCGTAGCGTCCTCAGGCCTCGAATCGTCGAAGCCGACATTCACCGACATCTTGCGTCCGAGGATGCCCTCGATCGCGGCGCGCTCGAGCGGGGGGTGGGGGACGCGCTGGTTGAGGACGAGCTCGATGCGATTGTCAGGCACGTTCATGATGTCGCGGAAAACCGCGAGCGACCGCCGAGCGTCGGTCATGGCGGCGATCTCGGGAGGCACGACCACGACAAGGCACTCGGCTCGCTCGATCACCGCGAGCGCAGCCTCACCGAGCGAGGTCCCGAGGTCGACGACGATCACCCTCTGCCAGGCGACGACGATGTCCAGGACCCTGCCGGTGAGCTCGCCGGTCATGAGGTCGACCTCTTCCGGCCGCAGCGTTCCAGGTAGGACACCCATGCCGGACCGGTGATAAACGATGTGCTGGCGCAAGACCTTGTCGAAGTCGCCGGGAGCCGCCTTTGCAGCGCTCGCGATGGAACCGGTGGCGATCAGGTCGGAAAACAACGCGGCATGGCCGAACGGCGCTGACAGATCGATCAGCAGCACCTGGCGCGGATAGGTTCGCGCAAGCGCGGCGGATGTGTTCACGGCGAGAGTCGTCACGCCAGAGCCACCCTTGGCCGAGAAGAACGCGACGATGGGAGCAGAGGTCCGCGACGACAGCTGCACCTCCGCAGCCTCGACCGCGCTCAGCTCTTGTGTCCACAGCTGCTCGAGCGCGGTCGCCACCTTTTCGACCTCCGGTCCCAATCCCTGTATGAGGCTGTCGCGATCCAGGGTCAACAACACTGAGTTCGAAATCCCGTCGATGCTGGTCACGAAGCGGTCGCCCGCCCGATGTACAGGAAGGATCAAAAGGTCCCCAGGCAGACGGCGCCGTGTGAGCAGGTGGCGGCCTGATGCGTCGGTCAGCGACTGCTCGACGATACCCGAGGCCAAGAAGACGACAACGTCGCCGTGCTCGGTCCCGAGCTTGAGCTTGTCAGCCGCCGGAAGGCCGACGACCCGCATGCGCCGGGCGAGAGCACGCAGGGCGCCGTCAGAGAGCTCTGCAAAGACAGGCGACATCTCGAGCATGCGCACGCGCAGCTGCAGCGCGGATGGCGCCTGGTCAGCCGCCGACCCCGCATTCGCGGCCATTCGATCCAATCCCTCCTCCCGCAGTCCCGGGCTCTCTCGAACCTCGCGGGAACTCAACTACGCAGATAATGTAGCAACGTCCCCCCAGGTCGACCTACCACATCGCAGCAACGGCTCAGGTAACAGGCAATTGTCCGACCTCGAATCAGAACGCCCTACGAAGCGTCAGGCAGCCTCGAGAACAGGCGTTCCGCGCTCGCGTCTGGCCGCCCGCGTCGAGCGCCTCCTCACCGCCGCGCTGGGTGGCGACCCGCACGTAAACCTCAACGTCAAGGCTCCGGAGCTGCTGGCTGACGCAGGCTCGGTGGCCCTCGCGATCAGCGGGGTTCTCGAGAGCGCAGGTCCGGGGCTGTCGCCGCAGCTGCGCCTGACTCAGACCTTGCGGACGGCCGGCCTGGTTGACGAGCTTTTGAACGCGCTGGTAAGCCCAGATCCAGACGTTCGGATCGCTGCCGCGCGACTGTGCGGCGCCCTACGAGCAACCGACTCGCTTCCATGGCTCGCGGACATGCTCAACGACACCAAACCGAGCGTGCGCCAGGCCGCCACCCGCGCACTGGGGGAGCTTGGCGGCGGCCGGGCCGTCGATGTGCTCATGTCCGCGGCGGACCGCATTCCCCGGCACCGGCTGGCGATCGAG
>JBGQGI010000176.1:0-4418 GCA_041497375.1 Candidatus Dormibacteraceae bacterium
CGACCTGTTCTCCGGAGACCTGAGGCGCCGGCGGGCTGGCGACCATGTGCCACGCGACCATCGCCAGCGCAACGACGATTGCACACTCGAAGACGACCATCCAGGGCAGCGGGTTTCTGAGTAGGTGTCGCATGCGGCCAAGCTAGGCCGCTTATGGCAATGCGTGAACCCAGGCTGTTAAGAGCGCAAGGCGCGAAGCGCCTGCACGCCTCGTTCGATCGTCTCGATCCGCTTGGGAAAGCTGAAGCGAAGGTGGCCCCTTCCCTGGCTGGGGTCGTGAAAGAAGCTCGACCCCGGCACTGTCGCCACAGCGACCTTCTCGATCAGGTGCCGCGCCATCGCAGTGTCGTCTCCGAAACCAAATCCTGCGATCCCGGCCATCACGTAGTAAGCGCCGTCGGGAGCCGACACGGCAAACCCGCATTCCTGAAGGCCGGTGACGATGGCGTCCCGGCGTTCGCGGTAATCGCCAAGCAGCTCGACGTAGAAATCGGTAGGAAGCTCGAGGGCGGCAGCGACCGCGATCTGGAGCGGGTGGGCAGCGCCGACGGTCAGGAAGTCGTGGACCTTGCGGATGCCGGCCGTGAGCGATGCGGGTGCGATCAACCAGCCCACGCGCCATCCGGTGACGGAGAACGTTTTGCTCGCGCCGCTGATGGTGATGGTTCGATTCGCCATTCCCGGCAGCGTAGCGATGCCGATGTGCTCGCCGCGATACACGAGGTGCTCGTAGATCTCGTCGGTGATCGCGATCGCGTCGTGCTCGACGCAAAGCTCGGCGATGAGCTCCAGCTCCTGCCGCGAGAACACCTTTCCTGTCGGGTTGTGCGGAGTGTTGACCACGATCGCGCGCGTCCTGCTGCCGAATGCGCCGCGCAGCTCGTCCGGGTCGAACGCCCAGTTCGGCGCGCGCAATGTCACATAGCGCGGGACGGCGCCGCTGATTATGCAATCGGGTCCGTAGTTCTCATAGAAGGGCTCGAAGACGACGACCTCGTCGCCGGGATCGACCGCCGCCAGCATCGCTGCGATCATCGCCTCAGTAGCGCCGCACGAGACGGTGACCTCGCCCTCGGGATCGACCTCGCGACCCCATGCCGCCGACTGTTTCGCTGCGATGGCATTGCGCAGCCGTGGGGCTCCCCACGTCGTCGCGTACTGGTTAAAGCCATCGCGCATCGCCCTGGCTGCGGCCTCGACGATGCGAGGGTCGGTTGCAAAGTCCGGAAAGCCCTGAGCGAAGTTGATCGCCCTGTCCGGCCCGTTGAGCTGCAGGTTGAGACGCGTCATCTCGCGGATGACCGACTCCGTGAAACTCTGGGCCTTGAGCGAAAGACGAGCGGATCCGCTAGTGGCCAGGATCTGCGCGCTCCAGGCGGATGTCCTTGCTGGAGCACGAGTGGCACCGCTCCGGCTGCTCCAGCCCGCGCTCCCACCGACCGCACACATTGCAGGTCCAGCGGGTGGTGGCGAAGAAATCGAGGACGTCGGAGCGGCTGAGCAGCCCCACCATCTTGCCCCGCTTGACCACCGGCACGCGCCTGATGCGCTCGCCGACGAGCAGCCGCGCGGCCTCATCGATGCCGGTGTCCGGGCTCACCGTGATGACGTGCTGGCTCATGATGTCGCGCGCGACCTTACCCTTCTTGGTGAAGACATCCGTCTCCGAAACGATTCCGACCACCTGTCCATCCGATGACACCACAGGTCCGCCGGTGATTCGCTTCGTCGTGAGCGTGAGCGCAATCTCTTCGACCGGCGTGTCTTCGCGAAAGGAGATGACGTTTGTCGTCATCACCTCTTTGACTGGGATCATCGGGTTCCGAGCAGTTTAGCCACCGTTTCGAGATTGGCGTTGCCGCCACTCAAGATCAGGCCGGCCCTGCCCTTGGGGAATTTGCCGGCGAGATAAGCCGCCAGCGGCAGTGCGCCGGTGGGTTCGAGCGCGATATGAAGCCGAGTCCACGCGACCCGCACCCCGGTCGCAATCTCGTCCTCGGTGACTGTGACGATCTCATCGACCAGCTCGTTGGCAAACATCACCTCGAAGTTGCGCTGGCCGATGGCGGTGGCGCGCACTCCGTCCGCCATGGTCGATGGAGCGCCGGCCAGGCTCCTGATGCTGCCGGCCTTCCACGACTGGTAAGCGTCGTCAGCGTTCGCCGGCTCGACTCCAATCACCTTGATTCCGGGGTTATGGGCCTTCGCCACGATGGCAGTGCCGGAAAGCAGCCCACCGCCTCCGATTGGAGCCGCGACGACATCCAGCTCGGGTGCGTCCTCGAGCAGCTCCAACGCCGCCGTGCCCTGGCCGTGGATCACATCCCAGTCGTCGAATGGGTGGACAAGCGAAAAGCCGCGCTCGGCCATGACCTCGTGCAAACGCTGCTCTCGGTTCGCAAACGTGATGCCTTCCTGGATCACCTCCGCGCCCAGCGCCCGCGTCGCGGCGACCTTGACTGGGTTGGCGTCCTCAGGTATGAGGATGAGTGCGGGAATGCCTGTGGTCCTGGCCGCCAACGCGACCGCCTGTGCGTGATTGCCGGAGCTCACGGCGATGACGCCTGCCGGTCGGGGTGCACGCGCCATCTGAGAAAGCACAGCGTTGAATGCGCCCCTCGGCTTGAACGACCCGGTGACCTGGAAGCACTCCGCCTTGAGACGCAAATCGGGATCGAGATCAGTGGTGAGAGTCGCCGTCCGTCTGATATGGGCTCTGACTCGACCGGCAGCCTTCAGAACCTCGCCGGAGTGGAACTCGATGAACTCAGTCAAGCCGCCGCCGTTTCGGGCTCGGACCGATCAGGGCTCGCTGCCCGCCGCCCGACGTTGGTGAGGACGATCCCGGCCAGGATGACGACCATGCCCACCACTATGGGCACCGTGACCTGCTCGTGCAGTAGCGTGGCCCCCCAGAACACGGCGGTCACGGGAACCAGGAGCGTCACGCCAGAGCCACGGACAGGTCCGAGCGAGTTGAGCACGTAGTAGTAGAGGACTCCGGCGATGCCCGATCCGGCGATTCCCAGCGCGAGGACTGCGGCGATTGAGCGTGGCTCGAAATGCGCGCTCGGCACGCTCGGCACCGCCAGGGGAAGCACGAAGAGTGCCGTGAACGCCAGCTGGCCGAGGTTCGCCTCGAAGACGTTCGCGCCGCGCAGCCTGCGCCGTTGATACAGAGCCGACAAGGCGTACGAGATCGATGCGAGGAGCACCGCCGCCGCTCCGATCAGGTCACCCCCGATCCCGCCGGCGGTGATGTCGGGCAGGACGAGGATGACCACGCCGGCAAGGCCGATCAAGACCCCCACGTAGTTGATCGGGCTTGGGCGCTCGGAGGGGATGACCCAGTAGACGAGTATCGCGGCCCATAGCGGTGTGGTTGCGTTGAGGATGCTGGCAAGACCACTCGAGATCCGCTCCTCCCCCCATGCGATCGCCAGCCACGGAAACACGCCGCCGGTGATCGCCATCACGGCGAACGGCAGCAAGCGGCGCCGTGCGTTGGGGAAAAGTCCTCGGCGAATCGCGATCATGAGCGCGGCCAGCGCGAGAAGGCCTGAGCTGGAGCGGATCAGAACGAGGACCGTCGGGCTCATGTCCTGCACCGCGACCTTGATGAACAGGAAGGAAGCGCCCCAGATCAGGGCGATGGCGGCGAGGGCTACGTACGGCAGCCAGCGTCGGCGCGACTCAGACACGAGTCGGCCAGTCGTCCGAGGACATGACCAACGTGACCGGGCCGTCGTTCTCGATCGTGACAGTCATGTCCGCTCCGAAGCTGCCGGTCTTGGTCTCGACCTCGCGCTCGCGGAATCGCTCGACGAAGGCAAGGTAGAGCTCCTCGGCTCGCTTCGGGTCGCCGGCGCCAAGGAGGCTGGGACGGCGGCCGCGACTGAAGTCGGCAAACAGAGTGAACTGGGAGACGATGAGCGCGGAGCCGTGAACATCGACAAGGCTCAGGTTCATGCGTCCTGCCTCGTCAGCGAACACGCGCATGTCGATCACCTTGTCCGCCAGCCTGCGGATGGTCGGCTCGTCGTCATTGGATGCTGCACCCACTAACAACACGTAACCGCGCCCGATGGTTGCAACGCGAGGCTCACCGGCCTCGCTCCAGGTCACCGAGCCGGACGTCACACGCTGGACGACCAGCCTCACGACACTCCTAAATCTTTGGTCCGAATTGCGGCTCTGCGCGGATCAATGAGTCGATGTAACGGAATCGTTCGTAGCGATGTTGGAGAAGTTCCTCGGTGGGTTGGACGAGGAGCGGCTCGAGGTGGCGGCGGAGAGCCTCGTCGAGTGCTGCGGCGGTGGCCTCGTAATCCAGTCGGGCGCTGCCTTCGGGCTCCGTGACGACCTCTTCGACCACGCCCATCGCCAGCAGGTCGCGCGAGGTCAGCTGAAGCTGCTCC
>JBGQGI010000177.1:0-4379 GCA_041497375.1 Candidatus Dormibacteraceae bacterium
GAGCGGCTCGGACCCGTGCTCCTGCAGTTCCCTCCGGCGCGACAGCGCAACGCAGGCCTGCTGGATGGCTTGCTCTCCGCGCTCGGCCGTCCCGTCGCGGCGGAGTTTCGCCACGAGTCGTGGTTCGACGAGGAGACCTATCGGGTGCTCCAGTCACATGGCGCGGCTCTCGTCGTTACCGATGAGGAGAAATGGCCGCGTGCGCCTTTCGTTGGGCTCGGGCCGATTGCCTATTTCCGTCTCCGTCGCGGGTATGACTCCGAGTCATTGAAGCCCTGGCTTGCCGATGTCAAGGCGGCCATCGCCTCACACGATCAGGTTCACGTCTACTTCAAGCACGACCCCGAGGCGCCGTCGCTGGCCGAGCAGCTGCTGCAATCAGCCGGGTAGGTCGTCAGTCGGCTCTGGCGGGTTCGGCGGCGTCTTCGCTCGCGAGCGGCGCGGAGCGTGGGTGGCTATGGGTTTCGGAGGTGAAGCCGATCCTGGGCTGCCGGCATCGGCTCCAGGCGATGCAGCAGTCACGGGCTCTATCGCGGTCTCGGAAATGGGCTCGGGAGTGGTCTCGGGCGCAAGCTCGTGTAACGGCGCCGCCTCGACCGTGGCTGCCGGTGCACGGCGGACCGTTCTAGCGTTCCGGCTCACGAGGAACGGGATCGCCACCACTGCGACAACGAACATCAGCAGCGAGGCGAGCTGAGCCTGGCGCAGGCCTGCAAACACCGCGGGGTCGGTGCGCAGATAGCTCAGGAAGAATCGACCGAGGCCATACAGGCCGAGGTAGACCAAGCCCAGAACGCCGTCGGGCAGTCGTGCTTTCAAGCGCTGGTGAAAAGGCAGCAGCGCTCCAAGGAGCACCAGCGTGAGGACCATCTCGTAGGCGACTTCGGGGTGGACGACCTGGCCTGGTTGGCCGAGCGTGTTGGCGTTGACGTACTCCACGCCCCACGGAAGGTTGGTCGGCGTGCCGTGATGCTCGCCGTTGATCACGTCCCCGATGCGGCCGATCGCCAGTCCGATCATGGTTGCGGCCCCGGCTGCGTCGATGACCTTCCAGTAAGAGATCGCGGCGCGGCGCGCCCAGATATAGGCGCCAACCATTGCGCCGAACAGCCCGCCCCACTGGCTGATGCCTCCTTCGGTAAGCAAGAAGATCCTGCCCAGCTGACCGGCGAACAGCTTGTAGTTCTCCCACACGTACAGGAGGCGGGCCCCGATCAGCCCAAGCACGACCATCCACGCGACCCCGTCCGAGCCATGGCTCACGTCGACGCCTTCCTTGCCAAGGAGCCAGAGCCCCAGTCGTGCGCCGGCAAGGATGCCGAGCACCGCGAAAACGCCGTGCCACGTGATGAGAAACGGACCGATCTTGAAGAGGTTGGGGTCGAGGTCGATGACTATCGATAGCGGGATCAATCCGAAACTCCAGCCACTCTGGCGAGACGCGAAAGCCCCACTTCTTTAGGCAGCAGGGCGAGCGTGTAATCGATGGGCGGCGAGATCTTCTTACCGGTCAACGCCTGCCGGATCGGCATGAACGTCTTGTTGGGTCCTAGCCCTGATTTCTCGACGACACCCATGAGCGCATCGTGAATGGCGGCCGGCTCCCAATGCGCGTCCTTAAGAGCCTCCATGGCGTCGCGAACACGCCCGACCGCGTCGCGATCAAGCGTCGGCGGCGGTGGGTCTGTCCAGAGATAGTCCAGCAGGTCAGCCGCGTCTGCGAGCTTGGTGATTCGCGTTTTCAACGCGGGTGTGGCGCGCCCGATCGTCGCTTTGTCCAGCTGCGGAAGGAACGGCCGGAGACGCCGCGCGAGCTCATCGTCGCTCAGGGCGCGGATGTATTCGCCGTTGATCCAGTTGAGCTTGTCCCAGTCGAATCGGGCGCCGCCGTGCTGCACCCGATCGAACGAGAAGACTCGCACGAGCTCGTCGAAAGAGAAGATCTCCTGCGATGTGCCTGGGTTCCAGCCCAGCAGCACCAGGTAGTTGATCAATGCCTCCGGCAGATAGCCCTGCTCGCGATAGAGCAGCAGGTTGAGCTCGGGGTGCTTGCGCTTGGACATCTTGCTCCCGTCGCTGGCAAGAATCAGGGGCATGTGCGCGTATGCCTGCGGACGCGCATAACCCAAAGCATCGATGACCATCAGCTGGTAGGGCGTGTTGGAGAGGTGCTCCTCACCGCGGATCACGTGCGTGATGTTCATGGTGGCGTCGTCAACCGGGCTGGCATAGTTGTAGGTCGGATAGGTGTCGGACTTTACGATGATGAAGTCGCCGATCAGCCCTGAGTCAAAGCTCATCTCGCCGCGGATCATGTCATTGAACTTCACGTCGCCGCCCGGCACCTTGAAGCGAACAGTGAACTCGCTGCGCCCCTGCGGTGGATTGATCAAGCACCGCCGCGAGTATTTGTACGGGCGCTTTTCCGCCTGCGCCTGCTTACGTTCCGCATCCAGCTCGTCGGCGGTGCAGTAGCACCGGTACGCCTTACCCTCGGCGATCAGCCTCGCTGCGTGCTCCTTGTAGATGTCAAGCCGCTCGGACTGACGGTACGGGCCCACCGGCCCGCCCTTGTCGGGGCCCTCGTCCCAGTCGAGGCCGAGCCAGTGCAGCCCTTCGTAGATGACCTGTTCGTACTCGGGACGGTTTCGCTCGACGTCGGTGTCGTCGATGCGCAACACGAAAGAACCGCTCTGGGCGCGGGCGAAAATCAGGTTGTAGAGCGCGGAGCTGGCAGTACCCAGGTGGGCGAACCCTGTGGGGCTCGGCGCGATGCGCACCCGGACGGAATCCTTCTCAGACACCGCCATATGCTACGAGCGTGACCCGGGCGCCAGGATTGCTCGCCCTTGTCGGGGGCGATGAGTTCAACCCCGGCAACGAGGAGCACGACCGCGTGCTCGCGGCCGCCGCCAGGCCGGGTGCTGCCTACGTCGTGCCGACAGCGGCCGCACGGCAGAAGCCTGAGCAGTCGGTCTCGCACGCCAAGGCGTGGTTTCGCCAGTTCGGCGTCGAGCTCGAGGAGCTGGCCGTGCTGAAGCGCGCTGACGCGAGATCCGCCGCGCTGGCCGAGCGCGCCCGCACCGGCGGCCTCTTCTACCTGGTCGGCGGCGATCCTGGGTGGGTCGCCGAGGTGCTGCGAGGCTCCCTGGTGTGGGCCGCAATGTTCGAGGCATGGCGGAATGGCGCCGCGCTCGCGGGCTCGTCGGCGGGGGCGATGGCGCTGTGCAGCCACACGCTCGTCCGCGCGAAATGGCCAAATCACGTCAATCGCCGGCCGGCCGACGCGCTTGGCCTGCTGCCTAGAACCGCGGTGCTGCCCCATTTCGACACATTCGGACACAAGTGGGTCCAATCCGCGCAGGCGGCCGCCCCCGACCTGTGCCTTCTTGGCATCGACGAACGGAGCGCCGCAGTTTGGGACGGAGCCGGCTGGCTGGCTGCAGGACCGGGTGCTGTGACCGTCATCAACGGAGCCAAGGTCGCACGGTTCACGTCCGGCGAGCAGGTCTCTGGGCTTCGGCGGCCCACACGTATGCTTCCAAAAGAGTGATCGACTTGGTGCTGAATCGCCCACCGAAAAGGCTGCAGGCCGAGGTCATCGAGCTGGGTTCGCTGATGGTGCATCACATGCATGGCGGGCGCGGCACCCCGGTTCTCTTCATTCACGGGCTTGGCTCCTCCGGCTACATGGAGTGGCGTTTCAACCTCGCGGACGCCGCCAAGCACCATCGCGTCTATGCGCCCGACCTGCCCGGCTTCGGCCGGACCGAGAAGCCCCGCGCTCGCTACGGCGTCTCGTACTTCACCAGGTTCATCGAGCGCTACATGGACGATCGAGGCCTGCGATCGGCTGCCGTCGTCGGGGCCTCGCTAGGCGGCCGGGTCGCCCTCGAGCTTGCGCTGGAGCATCCCAAGCGAGTGCGCAAGCTGGTCCTGGTGAACGCGTTGGGGCTGGGCCGTCCCAACGTGCAGCTCTCATATGGATTGCTGACTCTGCCGAGGCTGGGCGAGGCCTTCATGAAGTTCGCCGGCGATGCCGTTCGGCTGGCGCCGACGCGGGTCATTCGTCGCGTCGCGGCCAGGTACGCCGGAGCCAAAGGCGACCTGAACAGGACCATGGACGACCACTACTTCGCCAACCTGCGGGAGCTGTACGCCGCCGAGGGTTACCCGGATGCCTACCTGGCCACCATCCGCTCGCTGGTGACGCCCAAGGCGTTGCTGGACGCCGACCACGACCTGTCGAAAAGGCTCGCGGAGATCAAGGCGCCGGTGCAGCTGATCTGGGGTGACAACGACCCCCTGTTTCCGTTGGCTCATGCCGCGAATGCGCACAGGTTGATTCCGCACTCGCGGCTGGCTGTTCTGGAGGGCGC
>JBGQGI010000178.1:0-4356 GCA_041497375.1 Candidatus Dormibacteraceae bacterium
GCTCGAGGCGGCGATGGAGGGGTTCCGGGTGATGACGATGGGGGAGGCCTCGCGCGAGGGCGACATCTTCGGCACCGTCACCGGCGACGTCAACGTCATCGACCGCCACCACTTCGAGGCGATGAAGGATGGCGCCATCCTCGCCAACTCCGGGCACTTCAACTCGGAGATCAACCTCAAGGCGCTCGACGAGATGGCGACAGGTGTGCGCCAGGTCCGTCCTTCGGTGCAGGAATACAGGCTGGGAGATGGCAGGCGCCTCCATGTGCTGGGCGAGGGCCGGCTCATCAACCTGGCTGCGGCCGAGGGTCACCCCGCAGCGGTGATGGACATGAGCTTCGCGAACCAGGCGCTTTGCGCCGAGTACATGGCCAGGAATGCCAGCAAGCTGGAGAACAAGGTTTACGACGTGCCGGCGGACATCGACGCCGAGGTCGCGCGCCTCAAGCTCAAGGCGATGGGAATCGAGATCGACACCCTGACCGCGGAGCAGCAGCGATACCTGACGTCCTGGGAAGAAGGCACCTAACCGATTTTCGGGCCTGCTCGGCGCACGTGGGTGCTGGGCGGAGGCGGCGCTAGGGGCGCCGCGCAGGTCGGGGTGCTGAACGGATTGCTGGAGGCCGGCCTCGAGCCACCCGTTGCCGTCGTCGGAACCAGCGTGGGCGCGCTGAACGGGAGCGCGATCGCCGCTTACCCGTCGCTCGCGGGGATCATGATGCTGCGCGAGGTCTGGCTGTCCCGCCAGGCCCTCACCGTCTTCCATGCGCACCCGCTGGGGGTCATCCTTTCGGGGCTCCGGCGCGACCAGCTCAGCGCCTTCCCCCAGGACAACGTGCGCCGCCTCATCGACCGTGCCCAGGCGCTCACAGGCATGACGACCTTCGAGCAGCTTCGCGTCCCGCTCGCCGTGGTCGCGACCGACCTCAATGCGGGCAAACCGGTGGTCTTCCGCTCCGGCCTGCTGACCCCTGCGCTGCTGGCTTCGACTGCCATTCCCGGCCTCTTTCCCACGGTTAAGATCGACGGCCGCGCACACCTGGACGGCGGCGTCGTCGACAACACGCCGCTCGACATCGCGATCGAGGACGGTGCGAAGGAGATCCTGGCGATCAGCCTCATGGGAGGGGGCGAGTACGAGGTCGCCCCCAGCAGCTTTCCCGAGCTCATCGCGCGCACTTTGCAGCTCTCGCTGCATCACCAGATGCTCAGTGACTACGAGCGCTTGCGCGACCGGGCCCGGATCGTCGTTCTTTGCCCGATCACCGCACCCACTGCGACGTGGGAGATGAAGCGGGAGCATATCGAATCCGTGATCGAGGCATCGCGGGCGGCGACGGTCGACCTGCTGGCGAAGCGGGGAGCGAAAGCCCTGCGACATTCGGGGATCCACTACCTGGACTTGAGGTGAGCGCCCGGGGCTAGAATCTCCTCGTCCCAGAGGTATGAACCTGGCGCCTGGGGTCGGGCCCAAACGGAGGCTCGTCCTTGCCGGCGTGGGAGATTCAAAGGAGGACCCGAATATGTCCCGCGAGCCCGCGTTCAGCGTCTTCACGTCGGAGTCGGTCACCGAAGGCCACCCTGACAAGCTCGCCGACCAGATATCAGACGCCATTCTCGACGCGATCCTGGCCAAGGATCCGCTGGCTCGGGTGGCGTGCGAGGCCGTGGTGACCACCGGCCTCGTGATAGTGGTCGGGGAGATCACCACCGACTGCTACGTCGACATTCCGCGGATCATCCGGCAGACCGTCCGCGAGGTCGGCTACACGCGCGCGAAGTACGGCTTCGATGCCGAGACGTGTGGGGTCATCACGAGCATCGACGAGCAGTCGCCCGACATCGCGCAGGGAGTTGACGTCGGCGGAGCCGGCGACTCGGGAATGATGTTCGGCTACGCCTGCGATGAGACGCCCGAGCTGATGCCGCTGCCGATCACGCTGGCGCACCGCCTCGCGAGGCGGCTGGCCGAGGTTCGCCGTACCAAAACGCTCAGCTATCTGCGCCCCGACGGCAAGGTACAGGTGACGGTTCGCTACAGCCCGGATGGCACACCGCTCGGCGTCGACAATGTCGTGCTCTCCGCGCAGCACCACGAAGAGGTCGAGACCGAGCAGCTTCGATCGGACATCGCCCAGCACGTGATCGACGTCGTGATTCCCGCCGAGCTGCGAGAGGGCGGGCTCCGCTCGTACATCAACCCGACGGGCCGCTTCGTCATTGGCGGCCCGGTGGCCGACGCAGGTCTCACCGGCCGCAAGATCATGGTCGACACGTACGGCGGCTACGCCCGTCATGGCGGCGGGTGCTTTTCCGGCAAGGACCCGACAAAGGTCGACCGCGCCGGAGCCTACGGCGCGCGGCACGTGGCCAAGACCATCGTCGCGTCCGGCCTGGCCAAGCGATGCGAGTTGCAGATCGCATACGCGATCGGAGTCGTCAAGCCGGTGGCGATTCGCGTCGACACCTTCGGCACGGGGACAGTGCCGGACACCGCTCTGTCGACTGCGGTGAGCAAGCTCTTCGACCTGAGCCCATTGGGCATCATCAAGGAGCTCAACCTGCGGCGGCCGCTCTTCCGCGCGGCCGCGGTTTACGGCCATTTCGGTCGCACTGACATCGACGCACCCTGGGAATCGACAGCGCGGGCAAAGGAGCTCGCGGAAGAGGTCGGTTGACGCCCCGTCGA
The DNA here is from genome assembly GCA_041497375.1 of Candidatus Dormibacteraceae bacterium. Lineage (GTDB taxonomy): Bacteria > Chloroflexota > Dormibacteria > Dormibacterales > Dormibacteraceae > Palsa-872. The sequence continues at coordinate 2,690 of JBGQGI010000178.1, forward strand.
CCGAAGCTGACCGACAGGACCGTCGCCGTGATCCCGGCAGGCGGTGCCGGGACGCGGCTCTGGCCGCGGTCGCGCCGGTCGACCCCCAAGCACGTGCTTGCGCTGGGAGACAGCGGCCGGCCGCTGCTGCGCGAGACGTACGACCGCGCGTCCAGGCTCGCGAGCGAGGTCTTCGTGCTGACGGAGACCGGCCAGCGCGACATCATCCAGAAGGTCCTTCCTGAGATCGACTCGGCGCACCTCATCCTCGAGCCGGCGGCCAGGGGGACCACCAATGCGTTCGGGCTGGCCGCGCTGACTTTGCGCGAGAGCCACCCGGATGCCGTGATGCTCGTCCTGCCGGCGGACCACGTGGTCAGCGGTCGCGCGGGGGTATCGAAAGCAGTGCGGGCCGCTGTCCGCGCCGCGGCCTCGAGCGCCTGCCTGGTGACGGTCGGATTGAAGCCCCGGTTCCCGTCGACGGGCCTCGGGTACATCCACGCGCCGGGACGGATGACGGGCGGTGCGCTCCGCGTGAAGCGGTTTACCGAGAAGCCAGACCTTGCGACTGCCAGGCGTTTCATCAAGGCCGGCGGCTATTACTGGAACCTCGCCTGGTTCTCGTGGCGGCTTGAGGTGTTCATCGACGAGCTCGGTCTCCACGCCCCTCGCCACCTGGCAGGCCTGGAGAAGGTGATGGCGGCTCGGGCCGCCGGCGACGAGGAGCGCGCCGCAGCCATCTACAAGCGGCTGCGGGTCGATGTGATCGACCGGAGCGTGATGGAGAAGACCGATCGACTGCTCCTGGTGCCGGGCGACTTCGAATGGGCGGACATCGGCAACTGGGCCGAGCTTGGCGCCCGCGTCCGCGCCGATCCGCGCGGCAACTCCGTCGAGGGCGAATCGATTCTTGTCGACACCACCGGGAGCCTCATCCTCGGATCTCACCGCCTGGTGGCGGCGATCGGCCTCGACGACATGATCATCGTCGATACCGAGGACGCACTCCTGGTTTGCCCGCGCTCGAGGGCGCAGGACGTGCGAAAGGTTGTGGAAGCACTCCGGCGTGCAGGTAAAACCAGTTATCTGTAACTACCCCACGAAAATCTTCGAGTTCGCGGGGACCCCGGGAATTTCTCTTAATCTTCTGGCGGGGGGATGAGTAGCTCGACGCAGATCAAGTTCGGAACCGATGGCTGGCGCGGGGTCGTCGCAGACGATTTCACGTACGCCAACGTTCGCCGCGTCGCGCAGGGCACCGCCGAATACATGCTCTCGCGAACCCCGGATCCGTTGGCGGTGGTGGGATACGACTGCCGGTTCGCATCCGAGGAATTCGCCAGGGCCGTCGCCGACGTGTTCGCCGCGAACGGCGTCCGCAGCCTCATCTTCGACCGTCCATCGCCCACGCAGGTCGCCTCATGGACCGTGATCGACCGCAAGGCAACGGGCGCGGCCGTGATCACGGCCAGCCATAACCCCTACCTGTTCAACGGCGTGAAGTACAAGCCCGAGACGGGCAGCTCGGCGCCGAGCAGCGTCATCGCGGACCTGGAACAGCGCATCAACGCGGTCCAGGAACCCCGAATGCCTGACGCCGGCACTGCTGCCGACCTCATCACCGTCTACGACCCGCGACCTTCCTACTACGAGCAGGTGGGGCGGATGGTCGACCTTGCAGCCATCAA
>JBGQGI010000179.1:0-4355 GCA_041497375.1 Candidatus Dormibacteraceae bacterium
CGCCTCGGCGAAGGCTTTCACCGTCTGAGCGTTGTCGGCGCCAAGCGCGATCTGCGCCACGTAGACGTTGCCGTAGGCGCTCGCGATGAGGCCGAGGTCCTTCTTGCCCGTACGCTTCCCGGCGGCCGCGAACTTGGCGATGGCACCGCGCGGTGTCGCCTTCGACGCTTGCCCTCCGGTGTTCGAGTAGACCTCGGTGTCGAGAACAAGGATCTTGACGTCGCGGCCGGAGGCGAGGACGTGGTCGAGCCCGCCGAACCCGATGTCGTAAGCCCAGCCATCGCCCCCGACAATCCACACGCTCTTCCGCACCAGATGATCGGCCAGCTCGGCGAGCCGTGCCGCCGCCGGTGACCTCAAGTCTTTCAGCCTGGCGCGCAGCGTCTCCACTCGCTGCCGCTGCGCAGCAATGCCCGCTTCGGAGGATTGGTCCGCGGCGCCGATCGCGGCCGTCAGGTCGGAGCCGATTTCGGGCGCAAGCTCGGTCAGCAGCCTCTTCGCTGTAGCTGCGAAGTTGTCCAGCGCCAGGCGCATCCCGAGCCCAAACTCGGCGTTGTCCTCGAACAGCGAGTTGGCCCAGGCGGGACCGCGGCCATCGGCATTTGTCGCCCATGGCGTCGTCGGCAGGTTGCCACCGAAGATGGAAGAGCAACCCGTGGCGTTGGCGACCAGGATGCGGTCCCCGTACATCTGCGTCAGCAGCTTCAGGTACGGCGTTTCGCCGCAGCCCTTGCAGGCGCCGGAGAACTCGAACAAAGGCTGCAGCATCTGCGAGCCCTTGATCGATGCCACCTTCACCTGCGTGCGATCAAACTCGGGCAGCGACTTGAAGAACTCCCAGTTGGCGCGCTCCATCTCGATGCGGCCGTCCTTGGGCGCCATGTCGATCGACTTGTGCTTGGCGACCTGCTTGCTGTGGGCGGGACAGTAGTCGGCGCAGGTCCCGCAGCCATTGCAGTCGTCGGGCGCGATCTGGATGGCCATCACCATCCCCGGCTGTTCCTTCGACTTCCATTCCTTGGTCTGGAAGCCTGTAGGGGCGTTCGCCAGCAGCTCGGGCGAGAAGACCTTCATCCGGATAGCGGCATGCGGGCACACCAGAGTGCACTTGGCGCAGTCGATGCAGATTGTGGGGTCCCATTGCGGAAGCTCCTCGGCGATGTCGCGCCGCTCCCATTGGGACGTCGCCAACGGGAACGCGCCGTCCACGGGCAGCGCCGAGACCGGAAGGAAATCTCCGCGCCCAGCGAGCATCTCGGCCGTGACGTGCTGGACGAAGGGCGGCGCCTCGGGCGGCACCACGGGTCGGACGTGCACCGTGCCGTTTGTGCGCGCGGGCACGGTCACCTCGTGGAGCTCGGCCAGAGCAAGGTCGACCGCTGCGTAGTTCCGATCCAGCACCGCAGCTCCGCGCTTCGCATACGTGCGCTCGATCGCGGCCTTGATGGCGGCGATCGCCTTGTCTTGCGGGAGGACGCCTGCGAGCGCGAAGTAGCAGACCTGGAGGACTGTGTTGACTCGGCCCGGCAGGCCCGCGTCTCGAGCGACCCGGCTGGCGTCGATCACGTAGAACCGCAAGCGCTTGTCGATGATCTGGGTCTGGACCTCGACGGGGATCCGGCCCCAGGCCTCGTCCGGCCCGAAGGGGCTGTTGAGCAGGAACGTCCCGCCGTCCGCGGCGCGGCCGAGTACATCCACCTTCTCCAGGAAGCCGAACTGGTGGCAGGCGACGAAGCCCGCCCGCTGGACCAGGTAGGTGGATCGGATGGGTCGGGGACCGAAGCGAAGGTGCGACGTGGTGACCGAACCCGACTTCTTCGAGTCGAGGACGAAGTATCCCTGCGCGAAGAGGTCGGTCTGTTCGCCGATGATCTTGACCGTGTTGCGAGTAGCGCCCACGGTGCCGTCCGAACCCAGTCCGTAGAACATCGCGGTGGCGACGTCAGCGGGCTCGGTGGCGAAGCCGGGGTCGACTTCGAGGCTCAGGTGGGTGACGTCGTCGACGATTCCCACAGTGAACTCGCGTCGCGGCTTGGCGGCGGCGAGCTCTTCGAAAACCGCGGCCGCCATGGCGGGCGTGAACTCCTTGGATGCAAGGCCGTACCGTCCGCCGATGACGAGCGGCGGCTCGGGCCTGGAGGCGAGCGCGACGACGACGTCCTGGAACAGAGGCTCGCCCGTAGCTCCGGGTTCCTTGGTGCGATCGAGCACGGCGATCCGGCGCACGGTCGGCGGCAGCGCCGCGACAAAGGCGGCGGCGTCGAATGGCCGGAACAGGTGGACGTTCAAAAGTCCGACCCGCTCGCCGCGGGCGAGTAGGGCTTCCACTGCTTCCTGCGCGGCGCCGACGCCTGAGCCCATCAGGATCACGACCCGGTCAGCCTCGGGGTGACCTGTGTAGTCGAAGATCCGGTAGCGCCTGCCCGTCAGCTGTGCGAACCGCTCCATAGCGGCGCCGACGATTCCGGGCACAGCTGCGTAGTAAGTGTTTGAAGCTTCGCGAGCCTGGAAGAACACGTCCGGGTTCTGGGCCGAGCCACGGAGAACCGGGTGGTCGGGCGACAGAGCTCGTCTGCGGTGCGCCGTGACCAGCTCATCGGGCACCATCGCTCTGAGGTCATCGTCAGCGAGTGGAACGATCTTGTTCACCTCGTGAGACGTTCGAAAGCCATCGAAGAAGTGCAGAAATGGAATTCGCGACTCGAGCGTGGCGCGGTGCGCAATGAGCGCGAGGTCCTGCGCCTCCTGCACCGAGGACGAAGAGAGCATCGCGAACCCTGACGCCCGAACCGCCATCACATCGCTGTGGTCGCCGAAGATCGAGAGGGCGTGTGTCGCGACGGTCCGCGCCGCAACATGGAAGACGGTTGGGGTCAGCTCGCCGGCGATCTTGAACATGTTGGGAAGCATCAGCAGCAAACCCTGCGATGCCGTGAATGTCGTGCAGAGCGCCCCGGCCATCAGCGCACCGTGAAGGGCGCCCGCCGCTCCGGCCTCGCTCTGCATCTCCATGACCTCGGGAACCGTGCCCCAGAGATTCGGCCGGCCCGCGGCCGACCAGGCGTCGGCGAGCTCGCCCATCGCCGTCGAGGGCGTGATCGGATAGATCGCGATGACCTCGCTCAGCCCGTGGGCGACACGCGCGGCCGCCTCGTTCCCGTCGACGGTTATGAAGGGCTGCATGGCATAGGCTTGCGTTCAACCCTCGCAGCGATCCGGGCTCCGTCCTATGGCCGAAAGGCCCGCTCGGGAGGGGTCTTGGGTCACGCCTCTCTGTGGGAGAGAGTTCGAGTCAGGAGGGCGTAGACGATCACGGCCCACGCGGCCATCACCCCAAATGCCAGCGTCCATCCTCCGAACATGGCCTGCCCGCTGAAGCCGTCGACGAGAAGCCTCATCGCCTGGCTTCCTGGCGTGGCACCGAGCGCTGTCTGGACCCAGGACGGGAGGTTCAGCCCGACGAAATACACCGGCAGGATGACCAGCAGCAGCGGGATGCTGGACCATGTGTTCAGCTGACTCACGCTTCGCACCAGCGCGCCCAGCAACAGTCCGAACCCAAGGAGGGTCACGCTCAGAGCCAGCAATGCGCCGACGAAGAGGGGCACATTCGCGGGTACCAGCTGGGTCACTAGAAGAAGAAGAGGCACCGAGACCGCGATGTAGATCATGCCGACCAAGACTTTGGCGGCCACCACGTCGGATTGCGTTCCGACCAGGAGCAGGGCATCCGCCGTCTTCTTCTCGAATTCCTCCGTGAGCAGGATCGGCAGCACGTAGATGGCGATCATGGCAATGACCATGATCAGGGTCCCGAGGACCATGTACTTCCGGATCCCGAGGTTGATCATGACCGACGTGGCGTCGCGGGCCGGCTCCGCGGCCTCAATCGTCACTATCGCGGGCGCGTGCTGGCCCGCCATGCTCCTGAGCGCCCCGTCGAGCGCCGACGCGATGTAGTCGGCTCCAAGTGCTGCGCTCCCGGTCGGACGCACCATAACCAGCGTGGGCGCGGACCCGGCCGCGACCGCGACGTCGAATCCCGCGGGGATCACAAGGCCGACGTCGGCCTTCTTGGTTTCGACCTGGGTCCTGACCGCGGCAGCCGACGGAAAGTTGTGGAATGTCAGCTTGACGGCGGATCCCGCGATCGTACGAAGCGTTGCCGGCAAAACGGTGGGGTCGGTGGTGGCGATCGCCACTGTGACGGACGGCTTCTGGACCTCCGGCATGGCGATGTTGTAGACAAAGCCCAGCCCTAGAGGCATCAAGAGCGCGATCAGGATCCGGCCGTCGTGAATCGCATCCTTCAAGTCCTTCACCGCGATCGCGAGGATGATTCGTCGATGCATCAC
>JBGQGI010000180.1:0-4353 GCA_041497375.1 Candidatus Dormibacteraceae bacterium
ATCATCTTCAACAAGCAGATCGAGGCCTCGGACAACCCCGCGGAGACGCGCGGCCAGCTCATTGACGCGATCAGGTCGCAGATCAACCCGTATCTCGCCGCTGGCTGGGCGATGATCGACGACGTCATCGATCCCGCCGAAACGCGTCGCGTGATCATCCGTGGCATCGAGCAGGCGCGCAACAAGAAGGTCGAGCGGCCGTGGCGGAAGCACGGAAATATTCCCGTATGACGGCGACGATCATCACCGCCGCACTCACCGGCGTTCTCGCGACTCGCGACCACTGCCCCGCCATCCCTTACACCCCAAAAGAAATCGGCGAGGAGGCCAAGCGCGCCGCTGATGCGGGCGCCGCCATCGTCCACATTCACGCCCGCACGCCCGAAGGCGGCCCCGACTGGAGGGTCGAGTCTTTCGCCGAGATCTTCGCCGAGGTCAGGGCGCGGACCGACGTGATCGTCAATTTCTCGACCGGGGCGGTCGGTGTTCCACGCGAAGAGCGCATCGAGCACATCAGCGAGCTGCGACCTGAGATGGCGGCCCTGAACATGGGCTCGATGAACTACGCGATCTACTCGTCCAAGCGCAAAACCTTCGTTCACGACCACGTCTTCGCCAACCCGTTCAAGGACATCCAGTTCTTTCTCGAGGCCATGAACGAGGCCGGTGTGCGGCCCGAGATGGAGTGCTTCGACGCCGGCCACATCGGCAACACCAGGCCGTTCATCGACATGGGCGTGCTCGAACCTCCGTATCAGTTCAGCCTCATCATGGGCGTCCTGGGCGGCATTCCCGGCACCACCCGTCACCTCGTCGACCAGGTGGACTCGCTGCCCGCCGGCTCGCACTGGCAGGTGATCGGCATCGGTCTCGACCAGTGGGCGCTCGTGGCGGCCGCGATCGCGATGGGAGGCAACGTTCGGGTCGGCCTGGAAGACAACTTCTACCTGGAGGAAGGGAGGATGGCGAAGAGCAACGGCGACCTGGTCGAGAAGGCGGCGACTCTGTGCCGCGACCTCAGCCGCGACGTGGCCTCGCTGTCCCAGGCCAGGACGCAGCTCGGGCTGGAAACCACGCCGCGTCCCGCCACGAACCTTGGCCGGTCAGGACGATCCGCATGACGGAGGTGAAAGCAGAGCTGGTCGGAAACGTTTGGAAGATCACGAGCAAGCCAGGTGACGAGGTCGCCGAGGACGATGTGCTCATGATTCTCGAGTCGATGAAGATGGAGATCTCGGTCACCGCCCCGCGTGCGGGCAAGGTGAAGGAGATTCGGGTCAAAGAGACCGACGTGGTCAAGGAGGGCCAGGTGCTGGTAGTGCTGGAATGAGTGAGCTCCCGATCAAGGTGAAGGTCCAGGAGACCGCCAACCAGGTCGTGTACACGGATGCCGTCCTCATCAACGGCAATCCTCTCGGCTTCGTTCTGAACTTCGGCCAGTGGGCGCCGGAGGAACCAGGACTCGTGCGCGTGTACTCGCGAGTCGGGATGAGCCCGAACCACATGAAGCTGCTGTCGCAGCTGCTGTCGCAGAACGTCGCCGCCTACGAGGAGAAGTTCGGTGAGATGGCCGTCGCGACCGATCGCGCAGCTGAAGCCCACCGCATCGGCTTCGACACGGTTCCTCCCACGTCCAAACCGAAGATGGCCTGATGAATCCGGCCCAGCTCCTGCTCCGGTATCAAGCCCAGGTTGAGCGGGAGCGGGCCGTGCGGGACGTGATCGAGCGACTGGAGTCGCGGCTCGCATCCGACCCCGAGGTGATGACGCTCGAGGAGGCGATGCAGGAGGCAAAGACCGCCCAGGATGCGGTGGCGGCGCGGCTGCGCGAGTCCGACCATGCCCGCGAGGATCACCGCTCCAAGCTCCGCACGCGGGAGAAGGAGCTGATGAGCGGCCGTATCCGCAACCCCACCGAGCTCATGCAGATGTCGGACGAGGTCGCCCACATGAAGGCGCGGTTCGCCGAGGAGGAGGACGCCGAGCTCCACCTCATGGAGGAGGGCGAAGGTGCCGATGAGGCGATGCGATCCGCCGCCGCAAGCCTGGCGGAGGCAAAGCGCATTTCGGCGGCCGAGGAGCCCGCGCTCAAGGAAGAGCTCGAAGCGGCGCGAACCGAGCTGGCAGAGATCGAGGCCGAGCGAGACGATATTTGGTCCCAGGTTCCGCCCGCGCCGCAGTTGGCTTACACGCGCACTCGCGCTCAGCCTCCGGTCGCGCGAGTGGTCGGCAATCAGTGCACGGTGTGCCGGGTGACCGTCACCTCCTCAGGCATGCAGACGTTGCGGAAGGGCCTCGACGAGCTCGTTCACTGCGAGCACTGCAGCCGCATCCTGGTGCTGGCCTGAAGACGCTTCGGCTACGCACCGACGGCGCGTCGCGCGGCAATCCGGGACCGGCTGCCATCGGGGTCGTCATTGAGGACGACGAGGGGAACCGGCTGCGTACCTTTCACCGTTTCATCGGCATCAGGACAAACAATCAGGCTGAATATCAAGCCCTGATCGACGGCCTCAAGGCCGTGGCAGAGTGGAACCCAGATCGCCTCGAAATTTATCTCGACTCGAAGCTGGTGGTCGAGCAGGTCAACGGAGCCTACCGCGTCAAGAAGCCCGAGCTGCTGCCGCTGTATCAGCAGGTGAAGGAGCTCTTAGGTGGCTTTCGGGATACCCCGGAGATCAAGCACGTCGAGAGGGAGAACAATCGCGGCGCGGACAAGCTCGCCAACATGGCATTGGACGACCAGGTTAAGAAGGCGGCACCTCGCGGGTAGAATCACCTTGGGCCGAGGCGGACGGGTGACCGCCGGCGAAGTAAATAGCGTTGGAGGAAAGTCCGGGCTCCACAGAGCAGGGCGCTGGGTAACACCCAGTCGGGGCGACCCGAAGGAAAGTGCCACAGAAAATTACCGCCGGCAGTCCGTTTCTTTAAGAGCGCGCCCTGTGCGCGCCCGGCCGGAGACGAGCTGCAGGTAAGGGTGAAAAGGTGGGGTAAGAGCCCACCGGCGGCCGGGTGACCGGCCGGCCAGGCAAACCCCGCCCGGAGCAAGACCAAATAGGAGGGCGTTACTGGCGGCTCGCCAAGTCCTCGGGTATCGGTCGCTAGAGGTGCCGGGCAACCGGCATCCCAGACAGATGGTCACCGTCCCGCAAGGGACACAGAACCCGGCTTACAGTCCACCCTCGGTCCACCTTTCGAAACGCCGCCCTACAAGAGGGCGGCGATCATGGCGTCGGCCACGAATCGACCAAAGGTCTTGAGTGGCATGCCCCGGCGAAGAACCAGCAGCTCGTAGAGCTCTGTAGAGCTGTACGTCCACATCACGTTGGCGGCCTCCGCTACGGTGATGCCAGGCCGAAGATGACCGGCGGCGGCAAAGCGTCGCGCGTTGTCAGTCATGCGGCGAAGGCGGTCGGCATGCACCTCTTCGATTAGCGGCCTCAGCTCCGGGTGACTGCCTGCAGCGTCGCGCACGAGGAGCATGATCGGCGAGGCCAAAGGCGCGATCTCGGTGACGAATACGCCCCAGCGCGAGATGAGCTTTCGTGGATCGCGCTCGCGTGTTTGGAGATCGTCCGATCGCCGCTCGGCCGGCACCGGGCCTTTGCCCAGGAGCGCCTGGGCGGCCATGGCGCGGATCAGCCCTGGCTTGCCCCCGAACGACTTGTAGATGGTGTCCACCGAAACACCCGCGTCCACTGCGATTGCCGAGATGGTGGTCGGGCCGTAGCCGTCATGCAGGAACCGTCGCTGAGCCATTTCGACCACCCGATCGTGGCTCCGGCGCGCCTGCGCTCGCCGCAGGCTGGCGTCATACGAGCGTTTGCCCTTGACAGCCCGGGACTTGCGGTTCATACTCGCCATTGGTTCCAGTCTACTGGAACGAAATTCGGAATGGGTGGAAAGGGCATGAAGGAATCTTTGGCGACGATCGATCGGTTGGTCGCCGCGACGAACCAACACGACCTCGAGTCGATGGCGGCATGTTTTTCCGAGGACTACCAGAACGAGACGCCTGCACATCCGGCGCGTGGCTTTCGCGGCCGGGCTCAAGTGCGCCGGAATTGGGAGCAGATCTTCGCGTTCGTCCCGGACATCCACGTCGAGGTGGTTCGGAGCGCCGTCAAAGGTGACACTGTCTGGACCGAGTGGGAGATGCGAGGCACGCGAAGAGATGGGAGGCCTCATTGGACGCGCGGCGTCATCGTCTTCGGTGTCAACCACGACGCCATCCGCTGGGCTCGCTTCTATGTCGAGCCGGTGGACGAGAGCGACGCGACGGTCGACGACGCCATCCGGGCGCAGGTCGTGGGGCAATGATCCTGGTCGCAGGGGGCACCGGCAACCTCGGGG
>JBGQGI010000181.1:0-4351 GCA_041497375.1 Candidatus Dormibacteraceae bacterium
CGGCGCCGTTCGGCCCGACAAAGCCGAAGATCTCGCCTTCGGGCACCTCGAATGAGACATGGTCGAGTGCCGCCCTCTTGCCATAGACCTTGGTCAGGTTCTCGGCACTGATCACTTCACGGTCCCCGTCAGCGAGACTTGCCCGAATACGACCTGGTTGCCCCCGGCTGCGACCTGGAGCCTCACCTCGCCTGAGGATGGATTGATCGCGGCGGAAGGCAGGGCCGTCACGCCGCCCGCGTTGTAGCTCAGCGGGATCCAGGCAGATTGCTGCCAGTCCCACACCTTGGCCTGGAGGCTCTGAGCGGAGCCTGGAGGAACCGGGCCCTTGGGACTCGAAAACGTCGAGTCGATGGAGGCGCTGTCCAGGTGAGCTCCCGGAGCGAGCACCGGCGTGAAGTCGTACGTCACGGTGCCGTTGGTCATCAGCAAAGCGCCCGGCTGCGCCGGCTGGCCGTCGCCGTCGATGTCGGTGAACCGGCTCAAAACCATGCCCGCCGGTATCGCGCCCGCTCCGAACCCGGTGACCTGAAGCGGCAGCACGACCGCCGTTTCACTCGTCGACCGCGGTCTGCTGCCGGCGACCGTGATGTCCTGGCCCGGCTGCTTGCTCCACGCCACGACCATTGGCATGATTGCCGTCGAGAAGCCGTAGTTCGCTCCCGATACCAAACCCAGGACGGCCGTTTTCACGAACGCCTCGCGGTCGGCGTCGGCCGACAGGGAGGGCGGCGCCCCCCCATTGAATGAGTAGTAGCTGCTCGGATAGATGTTGAAGTAGGCCGGTTGCCCGGTGAACATGGATGAGACCTTGGGCGCCACGTCGAATGTGACCGAGGCCCCCGGCGCCAAAGCCGGAAACACCTGATAGCCGTCGCCGGCGAGAACCACGACATCGGTGAAAGTCAAGCTCGACACGTTTCGGATCGTGCCGCTCAGCTTGCCGTTGGACAGCGATGCGTTTGCAGTCAGCTGTGGCGCGCTGACCAGACCTTCGGTGGCGAATCCTCGCAGCGTGTAAGCCGTCATCGCAGGAAGCACAACCGAGTTATTGCTGCCGACGCGGATGACATCGGAGTTGATGCCGCCGGTGTAGGAGGTGGTGGGTGCGAACAACAGCTGCTGACCGGACACGGTGACCTGGTAGTCACCCCGCGTCGGGGTCAGGAGGCCCGTGTATGACTCCTGGTAGGCACGGTCCCAGCCCGGTTGCAGATGAATGATTGAGACCTGGTTGGTTTGCGCTGAGCGACCCTTGGTGAACACACCGGTGCCGAACGCACCCGCTGACGCGACGACTGCGATCAGCGGCACCGTGACCCACGCGAGCGCGCGGCGGTGGAGGGCGCGCAGTGCGAGATAGTTGATCGGGCCGACGAGCAGGACATACGCAAGGACCAGGATTCCAATCAAGACCAAGGACGGCAGGTCGAGCGCCGGCAGGTTGCCGAGAGCCTGCGAGAGCGCGGAGCTGCGCTCGGTGATCGAGCTGCCCGATGATCCGAATGGACCGCCGAAATTCCCGAAATTTTGAGTAGAAGCGGTCGGAAGAACCGTGCGCACCAGGATCTGGCGGAGCAGCACGTTGGCGCCGCTCCAGCTCGCGATTGGATCCTGGTTCCAGTCGAAGGTCGCCAGGGTCACCAAGCCGCCGCCCACGAACCTTTCGGCCAGCACGGGCCGGCTGCCTCCGAGCAGCCAGGCATGCGCCCCTTCGTTCAGCGCTCCAGTGGCGACTTCCACTCGAGGCAGCATGCCAAGCGCCGGCGCGGGGCTGAGGATGGTCGTTCCCGCGATCTGCATAGGCAGGATGTCCGAGGACACGCCCGCGAGCGTCTTGCGCCATGAAGCGCCGGTGCCCAGCAGGAGCTCTCCTCCGTTCTTGACGTAGTCCATGATTGCGCCGCGTTGCGCGGCGGTCAGCGTGTCTGTGGCGAAGTCGTCGATGACGACCAGGTCGAAAGCGCGCAGCAGGATTGCGGAGTCGCCGATGTCGTCGAGTGCGAGGTGCACGACGTTCGCGGAGATGCCCCCTGGATGGACCGCCGCAAAGCTGTCCATGGCGGTGCCCAGGTCGGAGAGCACACCGATCAAGACGCTGGCCGGGTTGCTCTGCTGAGAGTCAGCCGCGACAATCTCGCGACCGTTCGCGACGATACGGACTGAAACGACTGAAGGAACCTGGTCCTCGACCAGGTATGTCCTCAAATGCTTGGTGGCGCCGGCGGGCAGGCTGAGGTGGGTTTGGTAGATCACCGATTCGAGTGGCTGCCCCTGGCTGTTACCGACGCCGGTCGTGACCTCGAGCGTGCCGTCGACATCCGGGCCGCTGTTGGTCACGTCGATCGTCACCGGCATCCACTGCTGGGCCTTGACGAAACCCGAGTAGCCGACCTTGACGGCAATGGAGACGGGGTTCGTGGCCGCCTGGGTGCCAGTCGAGGCGGCAAGAAGGGTCAGCGCCGCCGCCACCAGGGCGAGGGCCGCGCGGGCGGAGGCGCGTCGGCGGCAAGCTGGCATCTATTCCTCTATATACGGGCGGTGGCCCGAATAGTAACGGTGGGGCCGGAGGTGGGCCCTTACTCCAGGCCCGTCCTCCGGGGCCCGCAACCCAACCATTCGGGCACAGATGGCCGTGTCCCGGGCGATCGGTACAGCCAAAAGGGCACAAAAAGCCTCCCCGCGCGGCAGGCGACTGGGACCTACGGCGTGGGCGTCGTCTCCTCTGGCTCGTCATACCATCGCACCCGGTCGCCGACCCGGCCGCGAAGCTTCCAGCGTGCCGTCTTGGGGGCCTCCATGATGTGTTTCAAAAGCGCTGCCAGCCGCGTCGAGACCAGGTCCGCGGCTTCCGATGGGAGCGCGTAGTCGGGCAATCTGGCCACACTCTGCTCGATCGTCGAGGTGCTGGTTCGCCATAGGCCCCAGTCCTTGGCGCACAGATCCGCGATGAAGTCAGCCTCGATCCCGGAGCCGTCGCCGACGCTGACGTGGTGGTGGTAGGACAGGCTGTAAATGTCGCGCAGGTCTCGCTCGGTGAGCTGGACGATCTGGAGCTTTGTCAGCATGAGCTCGGCGAGGGGAATCGTCACTGGGTGCTTGTCCAGACGGCCCGTAATTGGGATCGCGTGACACATTTCAAACTCGCCCACGAAGACGTCGAGCTTGCGGTTGTTGGCGTGGTCGAAGAAGAGCAACCGGCGCGCGCCATTGAGCGCGTTGAACATGTCGTCAGCGGCGTAGCCGGACGATTTCATGAAATCGGCGAAGGCGCGCCAGCCCCCTTGCTTGATCGCCAGGTCGATGTCGCCGATTGGACGTGGCAGCAGAGGAGTTGCGGACGGGGCCTGTATGCGTACTGCGACGCCGCCAAGAACCCTGATCGTCAGTCCTGCCCGTGCGCCGGACTCGACCACCCGCTTCGCCTCGAGGACAAGGTCAGCCAGTGGACCGGCCGCGCCGGAGGCGGCGACATCGTTGCCCTGGTCGACCATCAGCGGCTCAGGCTAGCCCGATGTGAGAAGGAAGTCGATATAGCTCCCGTCTGCTGCGAAGTCGATGATCGCGCCGCGTAGGAGGTCGGCCGAGTAGTCGCTGCCAGGGTTCAGACACATCGTGCGCCCGATCTTCTGGGCGCCTCGCGACTCGTGGATATGCCCGTGGAGACCGACCTCCGGCTCGTATTTCTTGATCGTCTCGCGAACCGCCTTGCTGCCGACCGGAATGATGCTCGGGCGGCCGCCGCGAATGACGGGCCGGAGCGTGTCGTCGAGCTCGGCGGCGAAGTCCAAACTCGAACCGTAGGGCGGGCAGTGAAAGTTCACGACCACGTGGCTTCCCGCAGGCGCTGGATCGAGGATGGCGGAGAGGCGCTTGCCGAGCTCCTCTTCACTGAACTCGCGCTCGGTGTTCCATGGGGTGGGTGTCACGTCGCCGCAGCTGGCGACCAACACCGGTCCGAGCTCGCACAGCTCTCGTTCCGGGCATTCGATGCGCGGCTCTGATTTGAGCACGGGGTCGATGGAGAGTGGGTCGTCGTTGCCCGGCGTGATCAAGCAACGTATTCGCGGCGCAAGCCGCTCTTCGGTCAGCCGGCACCAGGCCCGTATCTGCTCCTCGATCGCGTTGTGAAACGCGGTGGTCACGAATTCCGGGTCGCTCTCCATCCGCTGAAGGTCCTCGCTCCCAGCCATCGTCGAGTAGAAGCCGAAGCGGTTGATCTCGGCGCGGAGCTGGTCCTCCTCCGCCCGCGGCACCGTCACCTTCTGCCCGCGGACCTCGGCCGTAAGCGATCCATTTTCGGATCGGATCGGCACGAGGCCCTTGCCGGCTATGTCCCCGCCCAGGATCA
>JBGQGI010000182.1:0-4320 GCA_041497375.1 Candidatus Dormibacteraceae bacterium
CATGTGCGGGATGATGATTCCGGGCTGGCCCGCGCCCGAGCCCGAATAGGCGCCGATGTCATGGATGAGGCGGCCGCGCAACCCGCGCAGCTTGCCATCGGGGGCCGCGGCGAGCTCGAGCTCCATGACTGAACCGTGGCCCTGAGCAGTGGTGGCGCCGTCCTCGCTGCGCGTCGCAACCCAGCGCACGGGGCGCTTGAGCCGCAGCGCAGCGAGTGCCGTCAGCACCTCTTCTGGAAACGGGGTGCCCTTGGCGCCGAAACCGCCGCCGACATCCTCCGCGAGCACTCGCACCTTCTCTTCTGCGAGACCGAGGACTGAAGCGATCGCGCTCCTGACCCCGAAGATGTTCTGCGTTGACGTCCACACCTTGAGCCCGCCGTCCTCATAGCTCGCGGTCGTGGTGCGCGGCTCCATCGCGATGCCCAACACGCGCGACGTGGTCAGCGTGATCTTGGCCGTGACCGAGTCACTTGCGAACGCGGCCTTGATGTCGCCAAATGTCGTCGAGCTCGACTGGGCGATGTTGCTCTCCATGTCGTGGTGAACTTTCGGCGCACCCTCGGCGGTGGCGGTCATCACGTCGCCGACGCCGGGCAGCGGGTCGAGCTCGCCGGCGATGGCCTCCGCTGCATCGCGGGCCTGGTACTCGGTTTCCGCCACCACCACGGCGTATGCCTCGCCGACGTAGTTGACCTCGTCGGTGGTGAGGATCGGCCGCCCGCGCTGCACGATACCGGTGGGTCCGAAATCGCTCAGTCCGGGCGCCACCTCTGGCAGGTCGGAAGCGGTCCAGATGGCGACCACTCCCGGCATGGTTTTGGCGGCCGACGAGTCGATCGCCACGATCCGGGCGTGGGGCATGGGCGATCGCACGAACGCGATGTGGAGAAGGCCCTCGAGCTTGATGTCTCCTGCGAATCGGCCCCGTCCTGTAATGAGCCGCTCATCTTCGAGGCGGCGCATTGGTTGTCCGATATGAGATGGCATCGGAACTAGAATAAGCGTCCACTCGGTGCCCATTCCGCCATGGGCGGCTAGCTCAGTTGGAAGAGCGCCAGCTTGACATGCTGGAGGTCGGGGGTTCGAAACCCTCGCCGCCCACCAAAGCACCATCGTCCCAGCGTTGGTAGCCCGGGCGGGATTCGAACCCGCGATATCAGCCTTGAAAGGGCTGCGTCCTAGTCCACTAGACGACCGGGCCTTGCCAGAAAGTCTAGGTACTCTAATTGCTGGCCCGGCCGATCGGCCCCCTGCGGGCCACAGCAAAGCGCCAAAGCGGGCGTAGCACAATGGTAGTGCGGCAGCCTTCCAAGCTGTTTACGTGGGTTCGATTCCCATCGCCCGCTCCACACACTGTTTGAAGTCGCCCGGTCCCACGAGGTGAATGTCAAGCCCAATCGCGTTTGTAGCATTCTCTGCGCCGCCCGCGTTATCTCGATGTGCACATCGGAGGCTTAAAGACCGAGCGGCTGATACCAGCCGTGCTCGCCGTGTTGTTGATCTCATGCGGAGCCCCCGAGCCCGTTTCGAGCTCGACGCCAGCCCCGACCCCGTCAGCCCTGTCCTCGCCGACGCCATCACCCAGCCCGGCGCAGAGACTCGGGCCTGGTGGGCTCACCCTGGACGAGGAGATCGGGGCCGTGATCATGGCGGGCTTTCGGGGGAGCCTTACCGATGCCGTGCTCGCGGATTGGAAGCAGCGGCAGTTTGGCGGGCTGCTGGTCGTGAACCTCAACCACAACGCGGGCACCGCCGCATCGATGAAATCGTTGATCGCGACAATTCGTGCCGCGGATCGTCATCGACTCATTGCCGCCACCGACCAGGAGGGCGGCCAGGTCTGCCTGGCGATCAGCTCTGTTCCGTGCGAGCCGATGCCAGTCGGCAAGGCGGGCACGATCCGCATGGCGACGGCCATAAGGGCGCTCGGTTTCGATCTAGACCTCGGTCCGGTGTCGGATGTCTGCAGCGGTCCCTCTTCGATCATGTGGGGCCGCTGCTATGGCATGAGCCCGGGTCCTGTCGCGACTGCAGTTGCCGCTGTTGTGGACGGCATTCACGAGGCGCACATGCTGTCGGCGGCCAAGCACTTTCCAGGCCACGGCGACACGAGCGTCAGCTCGGAGACGCAGCTGCCTCGCATTAATGAGAGCCTCGTGACTCTTCAGTCGCGTGACTGGCCGCCCTTCATGGCGGCGGTGTCGCACGGCGTCGACTTCGTGCTCCTCGGCCATCTCTACTATCCGGTGCTCGACACAGTTCATTCGGCCGACCTCTCGCCGGTGACCATCCAGAAGCTCAGGTCGGACGTGGGGTTCAAGGGAGCGATCATCTCCGACGACATGGAGATGGGCGCGATAACCGCGACCACGCCGGCGCCGGAGGCGGCGGTCGAGTTCCTCGTCAACGGTGGCGACATGGTGATGATCGCTCACCACCTGTCGGTCGCGAACGCGACCTACGACGCGATCAAGGCCGCCGTCGCGAGCGGCCGGTTGCCTCGCTCGCGGCTCGACCAGGCCGTCTCCGCGCTGCAGGCCTTGCCGAACCGCTGATCCCGATCCGCGGCGGGGGAAATTCGAGCGGCAGGTCCGCCACCTCCAGCTGGAGCAAGGCCAGCGGCTCCGGCAAGCCATGCAGCTGGTGCATGCCCAGGTCTCTGAAGGCGGCCTCGAGGGTCTTCAGGTCCGTGATCTCATCTTTGACGGCATTTGACGCGACTATCTGGCCGCCATGGGCGGCGAAGCAGACGCGAGCCGCGGTATTGACAGCCAGGCCGACGTAACCCGTGTCGGTCAAGGTCGGCCGGCCGGTGTGCAGGCCGACTCTCACGAGCACCACCAGGTTGTTCGGCCACGTGCTCGCTCGCATGTTGCGCTGGATGGACAGCGCTGCGTCGATGGCGGCGCGAGCCTTCTCGAAGACGGCAAACATCTCGTCCGCCCGGGCATCCACTTCGCGGCCCCCCGACGCTCGTATGGCGTCGCGAAGGATGCGCCTGACGTCGGCCAGCAGCGCGCCGTAGCCGTCGCCCAGGCTCGCCACCAGCCCGGTCGAGTCGGCGATGTCGGCCAGCAGGAAGGTGACGGAGCCGGTCGGGAGCGTGCGCACGTCGCTGGCGCGAGCGCCGATCTCGCCTCGCATCCGTTCGTTCTCAACCGCGAGGCGCTCCGCCGCCGAGCTCTGCGAGCGAAGCTGGCCGGTCATGAACCCGACCGGCACGATTCCGTACTTCTTGGCGGCCTTGAGCAGCCGCGTCCGTGCGCGATCCCTGGCGGCCTCGTCCTCGAAGGTCGTCTGGTTGAAGCGCGACAGGGCGTTGCGGACGTGAGCCTCGTCATTGATCGGCAGCCGCCTCTTGCCGCGGGAGTCGACGTAGGCAAAGGCGCTGGCAGGCAGGCTGTCGCGGGCTTTCTGGCTGAGCTGCGTCATGGGCGCCATGATCGTAAAAGGGTCGGCCCCCGTATCGAGCTCGACCATTCGGGCACAAATGGTCGCGCCCGCCGAAATTGGACAGCCAAAAGGGCACTAATGGTCGTCCGCTGGGTCCGGCCTGGGAGGGGGATATCGTTTACGGACCAGCTTGGCGGGGGTATCTTTCCCTGTGCATGAACGACCCGAAAGTCGACGCGATGGGCCGGGTGCCCCTGTTCTCTCGATGCACCCGCAAGGAGCTCGAGTTCCTGGCGAGTCGCACAGATGAGGTGGAGCTGAAGGCGAACCACACCCTGATCAAGCAGGGCACCTCGTCCGATTGCTTCTACGTCTTGCTCCAGGGCGAGGCGACTGTCGAAGTGGACGGCAAAGCCAGGCCGAAGCTGCATGCCGGCGATTTCTTCGGCGAGATCCGGATGCTGGACCGCGGGCCGGCGACAGCAACTGTGATCACCAGCACCCCAGCGCGGGCGATGGTCATGAGCCATGCGCAGTTTCGCGACGCCATCAAGAGCAGTGACTCATTGCTCTCCACCGTGCTTGCCGCGGCGGTCGACCGCCTTCGCCGTGACTCGTTCGACCACGGCAAACCCCTTTGAGGTAAGCGGCGAACAAGAAGTCCCCTGACAAGGTTTCGTCCTCTGTGGCGATGCCCTGCGCGGTCTGCGGTCAGCTTCTTCAACCAGGCG
The DNA here is from genome assembly GCA_041497375.1 of Candidatus Dormibacteraceae bacterium. Classification (GTDB taxonomy): domain Bacteria; phylum Chloroflexota; class Dormibacteria; order Dormibacterales; family Dormibacteraceae; genus Palsa-872. The sequence continues at coordinate 4,128 of JBGQGI010000182.1, forward strand.
CGAGGTTTTGCTCCAACTGCGGCGCCGTTGTCGGCACGCTCCTCGGCACCCAGGAACGCAAGATGGTCACAGTCCTCTTCGCCGACCTGGTCGACTCGACCGGCCTGGCCCAATCGCTTGACCCCGAACGTGCCCGGGAGGTGATGGGCCGGTTCTTCGAAGCAGCGACCGAAGAGCTGCAGGCCTTGCGCGG
>JBGQGI010000183.1:0-4297 GCA_041497375.1 Candidatus Dormibacteraceae bacterium
CTGCGCAGCCTGACCATTCCCGCGGAGCTTGAGTTCATGCGCGCCGCGAGCTATGGCTCCGGCACGACCGCCGGGCGGCTGCGGCTGGCGCACATGGTCGAGGGCCCGCTGGTCGGACGTCACGTCCTGCTGGTGGAGGACATCGTCGACTCGGGACGAACGATTGGCGCCATCGGGAAGCGGCTCAAGAAGCTGGGCCCCGCGTCGCTGCGCCTCGCTGCCCTCCTCGACCGGCCGGCTCGACGCGAGGTCGAGGTGAAGATCGACTTCACGGGATTCGTGATCCCTGACAAGTTCGTCATCGGCTACGGACTCGACTACGCCGGGCTCTATCGGGAGCTTCCCGGCATCTACTCGCTGTCATAAGCCAGTTCGAGGCTTGGCGTAAGGCCGAGCTGCACTGCCACCTCGATGGGGCGGTGCGGCCGTCGACGGCTGAGGAGCTGGCCTCGGAACAGGGGCTGGACATGAAGAGGCCGCTGCGCATGACGGCCCCCGAGGAATGCCCTTCGCAGGCCGTCTACATCTCGTATTTCGACGACGCGATAGCGGTGCTTCAGACAGCGCGCGCGCTGGAGAGAGCGGCGCTTGAGCTCGGCATCGATTCGGCCGAAGAGAACATCGACTACCTCGAGGTCCGGTGGGCGCCACGCCTCCATTTGCGCAGCGGCCTGACGGTACCCGAGGTCATCCAAGCGGTTCTCGCCGGGCTCGCCGCCGCTCCCCTGCGCGCTGTCGCCATCGTCTGCGCGATGCGCCACCACTCCGTCGAGGACAACATCGCACTAGCCAGGCTGGCCGGGCAGTTTGCCGGCCGTGGCGTTGTGGGCTTCGATCTTGCGGGCGACGAGATCCGCTACCCGGCGGCGCCCCAGCGGCCGGCATTCGAGGCGGCACGGGCAGCGGGCCTGAGGCTCACCTGCCACGCCGGAGAGGCGGGCGATCCCTCGAACGTCGAGGAGGCATTGAACCTCGGCGTCGAGCGCGTAGCGCACGGGGTGATCGGGGCTCGCGACCCGCGCATCGTGGAGAGGATTCGTTCGGAGGGCGTGGCCCTCGACCTGTGCCCCACCGTGAACTGGAGGTGCAAGGCTGTGGCAAGCCTGGCGCAGCACCCGCTGCCGGCCCTGGTGCGAGCCGGCGTCCGCTGCACCATCAGCACCGACTCTCGCACGGTAGCCGCCACCACGCTGAGCCGCGAGTTCGAGCTGGCCTCAGAGATGGGCCTCAGCGAAGACGAGCTGAAGAGATGCAACGAAGTCGCGTACGCGGCTAGATTCGGTTAGTGCTGCGCAACGCCCCCCTTCGGGGGAGGAGGCGGGCTAGCCGGTACCGAAGAGGCGGTCGCCGAAGTCGCCTAGGCCCGGGACGATGAATGCCTTGTCGTTCAGGCCTTCGTCGAGGGCAGCCGTGAAGATCTGGACCTCGGGGTGGCGTTCTTCAAGCACTCTGACCCCCTCCGGCGCCGCCACTATGCAGATCATTCGAGGGTCTTTGCCGCCGGCCTCTTTGATCAGGTCCAGCGCTTGAGCCGCCGAGCCGCCGGTCGCCAGCATCGGATCCAGCAGCAATGGAATCTTGCCGGCGAGGCTTGGTAGCTTCTGGTAATAGATCCGCGCCACGGCTGTCTGCTCGTCACGCTCCAGGCCGATGTAACCAACGCTGACTCTCGGCAGGAGCTCCAGGGCCGGGCCCAGGATCCCAAGGCCAGCCCGAAGGACGGGAATCGCGACGACCTCGCTCTCGACAAACGTCGCAGCGGATTCTTTGAGCGGCGTATGGACCGTACCAGTCCGCACTGGAAGATCCGCGGTGGCCTCGTACAGCAACAGCGTGATCACCTTCCGAGCCAGGGCTCGGAATTCTTCAGGTTCTGTGGCTCGGTCGCGAAGACCGGCAAGGCTGTCCGCAACCAGCGGGTGCTTACTGATCTTTAGCGGCACGATCCATCTCGATGAGGCGCCTGATCGCGTCCACCGCGACCTTTAACATGCGGTCCATGAACGACGGGTCCACGTGGTGTATCTCGCCCGCCCCCATCTCGTCGACGCATAGGTTCAGCGTGCCTGCCCGCACTCGCCGGATCCGGGAGACTACGAACAACGTCGACGATTCCATCTCGTTGCAGAGGATGCCGGCACGCGACCACATCGCAAGCTCCTCCTTGAGCTCCGTCGAGCGCGGCATCTGGTCGGGCACCAGGTCGGAGTAGAGGGCGTCCACTGAGCGGATGACGCCGAGGTGATACGGAGCACCGGCAGCCGTGGCGGCCGCCACCAATGCATTCACGACATCGCGGGACGCGATCGCCGGATATTCGAGCGGGACATACCCGTTGGGCGTCCCCTCGGTGCGCACCGAACCCTCTGCGATGACGAGGTCACCCATCTTGATCTGAGGCTGCGCAGCGCCACACGTGCCGACGCGAAGAAAAGTGTGGACACCGAGCTCGCTGAGCTCTTCGATGCCGATCGCCACCGACGGACCACCCATGCCGGACGACATGGTCGAAACCGGCACTCCGCCCACCGTGCCCGTGAACGTGCGGTACTCGCGGTTGAAGGCCACCTCGCGCGCGCCGTCGAGGAACTTGGCGATCAGCGGCGTACGGCCAGGATCACCCGGCACCAAGACGTAGTCGCCGACCTCGCCCTTGGCCAGGCCGACGTGGTACTTCTTCTCGCTCCTCATGCGCGGGACGAAGTCTATCGGGCCTTTGTGATGCCGTCCTTGTCGACCCGGGCAAAGACGTGAGGCGGCCGCTGGACCTCGTGTGGGCTCAGCTTCCAGGCGGCCCGCAAACGAGGCGTCACACTCTCGGCAAGCTCCCGCGTGCGCGCGTGGACCCAAACAAGAGGGTCGTCGACGCTCACTCGATCGCCCACCTGCCGTTGGATGACCAGGCCCGCCGACGGGTCGACCTTGTCTTCCTTTCGAAGACGGCCCGCACCGAGCTCCAGCGCAACCCGTCCGACCTCCAACGCATCGATCGACTCCACATACCCTTCGCCCTGCGCTGCAACGGCAGTGTTGCTCGGCGCCTCGGGCAACCCGTCCTGCAGACGGCCACCCTGCGCGCTCAGCATCTGTTCGAACTTTTCACGCCCAGCGCCCGATCGCAGCGCCTCTGCAGGATCCTTTGAAACCCCGGCGAGCCGGCACATCTCGCCCGCGACGCTGAGGGAGACCTCGATCAGCTCCTGATCGCCGTGACCCGTGAGCACGTCGAGTGCTTCTTTGACCTCCAACGCGTTGCCGATACATTGACCGAGAGGGTTGTCCATCGCGGTGACCAGAGCCACTGTCCGCCGGCCGGCTCCCTCGCCCAGCCACACCATCTCCTCGGCGAGCACGGTGGCGGACTGGACATCGGGCATGAACGCTCCGCGGCCGAACTTCACGTCGAGCACGATCGCGTCTGCGCCCGCGGCGATCTTCTTCGACATCACGCTGGAAGCGATGAGCGGAATCGAAGGCACAGTGGCGGTCACGTCGCGCAGCGCGTACAGGGCTTTGTCCGCCGGCACCATGCGCGGCGACTGCGCCGCCACCGCGATGCCGATCTGCTTGACCTGCCTGATGAAGCGCTCCGGCTCGAGGTCGACGGTAAGGCCTGGAACCGACTCCAGCTTGTCGAGCGTCCCGCCAGTGTGCGCAAGCGCGCGCCCGCTGAGCTTCGGCACCTTGACGCCGCACGCCGCAGCGAGCGGCGCCGCGATGAGGGTGACCTTGTCCCCGACGCCGCCTGTCGAGTGCTTGTCGACCTTCACCCCGTCGATGCCACTGAGGTCGAGCACCTCGCCGCTGCGGACCATGCCCATGGTCAGGGCCAAGGTCTCGGCACGCGTCATGCCACGGATGCACACCGCCATCAGCCACGCGGCCATCTGGTAGTCGGGAACGTCCCCGCGAAGATAGGCGGACAGCAAGAACTCGATCTCGTCGGGCCGGTGCTCGCCGCCGTCTCGCTTGCGGCCGATCACCTCCAGGGCGTTCATCGGTTCAGCTCTTCTTGTACGGCTTCCCGTCGGCAGCCGGCGCAATCGCGCGGCCCATCGCACCTGCCACGACCACAATCGTGAGGATGTAAGGGATCATGCCGAGGAACTGGAGAGGGATTGGCACGTGGAACACGCTCTGAAGGCGGCTTCCGACTTGGTCCGACCCTGCAAACAGCAGAGACGCAAGGAAGGCGCCCACCGGCGTCCAGTGGCCGAAGATCATGGCCGCCAGCCCGATGAATCCCCGGCCTCCGGTCATGCCTGGTAGAAAGTTGCCGATCTGCTGCAGGCTGAAG
>JBGQGI010000184.1:0-4244 GCA_041497375.1 Candidatus Dormibacteraceae bacterium
AGGCTAGATCGCACGCATGCGGTTGTTCTTCGGGTTGTGCTCCACCTCGGCCAGCCCCAACGCCTCCATCAACGGCGGCACGTACATGCCGAAGCGGCCTCGCAAGCCTTTCTTGATTCCGTACCAGCCGCCGACCGGATTCTTGGGCGAGCGACCCCAGGCTTCGACCGTGCCTTCGGCAGCAGGCTTCTGCTCATCGGCGCTGCCCAGCGGCATCCAATCCCCATGCTTCTTGAGCATCGCGTGCAGATCGTCAAGGCACCGAAGGTCGTACCTGAGCTCGGTCTTTCCAACCGTGCAGACCAGCGCTGGAGGATTCAAGGACTCGTCCTTGTACATCTGGTATTCGGACGAACCGCTTGGCGTGGTCAGCTGCCAGGGAGACTGCTTCGTGCCGGACCCCTTCACCTTTGCCATTGTCCAAGCTCCTTCATAAGAAATTGACGCGGGTCAGCCTCCACGCCCTGCCGGGCGGGTACAGCTGGTTGGCGGTCACGAGCTCGACATCCAGTGTGTAGTCGCCCAGAACCACGTGCTCGCTGCCTTCACGGGTGCCCGGCGCGATCGGCTTGTCGACGACAAGGGCCGGCGCGTCAAGGCGCTGCCGCACGATCATGCCGGGCCACTCGACAAGGTCGACGTCCACAGTCGAAAGCAAGTCTGACTGGCCGCCCCAAGGGGTGGCATAGGTTGCGACCGCCTGGTTTTTGGCGATGATGCGGCGGACGTGCAGGTTCGCTTGCATCGAGGCGATGAGACTCTTCGCCGCCGCGAACGCGCGGGCGAGAGTGGGCAAGCCCATCACGCAGCCGAACAGCTTCACGCTCTGACCGTCGATTGACGCGTCGGCGGCAAACAGGAAGTTGGCGCCCTCCGCCAGGCCAGAACCAGTTTTGATGCCGATGATCCCGCTCTGGCCGAGGACGCCGTCCACGTTGTACACCCGTCCTGCGACAGGAAGATCGGCCTGGGCCATCCCCACTATCTGGGCAAACACCTCCTCCTTCATCGCTTCCATGCCAAGCCTCATCAGGTCACTTGGCGTGCTCACGGTCTGTGGCGACGCTCCGCTGGTGTCGGCGAATTTGGTCTGCGTCATGTGGAGGTCCGCCGCTCGCTTGTTCATCGCGGCGATGAACTTGTCGATTGATCCGGCATCCCAGCGCGCGAGGGTCTGCGCAAAATTGTTTGCGGAAGGGATTAGCAATCCCTCCAGGAGCTGGAACTCTGTGAGCTGCTCCCCCGCCTGCACCGCGACGACCGATTCCTTGTTGGCCTGATCAGTCAAGTAGGACTGCACGTCCGCGTCGGTGATCGTGATCGTCGGCCCCGTTTCATCTTTCTTGAGCGGCTTGTCGGTGAGGACCACCAGCGCGGTCATGACCTTGGTGACGCTCGCAGCCGAGAGTGGATGTTCATTCCCCGACGTCGCGATGAGGCCGAGACCGGCCGCGCCCACGACTGCCGAGCCGCCGCTCGGCCACGGGATCCTGGGGACTGGGCCCGGCACGGTGTCCTGGGCGTGAAGCGCGCTGGTCGCCGCCACCGCGGGTATCGGCCTCAGGTAGTTCACGACGCCTACCGCGACCACGGCCGCGACGAGCAACACGGCTAACTTCCATTTCATATCGACAACATGATGAAGAGTCTCGTGAAATGGGCGGTGCCCTAGTAAACTTCGGAGCTTGAATCTGGAAGCGATCGGACCTCTGGTCGCCGCTTCGCTGTTCGGACTGGTCTCGGGCTTTAACGACGGCGGCAACTTGATGGGCTCCTTCACCTCAGGCCGTGTCATCAGCCCACGCGCTGCGACCCTGCTTCTGCTTGTGAGCCTTGCCGGCCCTCTCGTATTGGGCACCGCCGTGGCGCAGACGGTCGGCTCGAACGTGATCGACCTTAGAGCGCAGGGGTCGCTCGGTTACGTCCTCATCACGCTGTCCCCGCTGTGCGTGGTGCTCGTTTCGCTGTGGTTTGGGATTCCGACCAGCATGACACTCGCCCTGGTCGGTGCGATGCTCGGCTGGGCCTTGATTGATGCAGGGCACAGCGTCATCCATTGGTTCGGGGTCGCGAGGGTCCTCATCGGGATGCCGATCTCGGTTCTGGGCGGCGGCCTTCTCGCCCTTCTTGTTTACGGCGCCATCCGGCGCTTGTTCGGAACTCGCCCGCACGCATCGATGCTCCGGCTCGCAAGGCTTCAGTTCCTCACTGCAGCGTTTCAGGCGTTCGCCTACGGAGCCAACGACATGGAGAAGACCGTCGGCCTGCTCGCGGTCGGCATGTCGTTTTCCAATCAAGGCCATGCCGTCGCTTTTGCCAGTGCCGCGCCTATCATTGGCGCATTCGTTTGCTTTTACGTCGGTGCAATCACTGGAGGCTCGCGAGTCGCTGGGCGCGTGGGGCTCGGCGTCCTCAAAGTCCGCCCGACCCAGGCCCTCTCGCAACAGCTCGCATCAGGAAGCGTCGTCGCAACGCTGGCCATCGCCGGAGCGCCGGTTAGCATGACCCAAACCATCGACGGGGGATTGGTCGGTGTCGGCGCCGCGCTGCGCGCGTCATCGGTTCGATGGGGAATCGTCAGGGAGATGCTTGGGAGCTGGCTGCTCACACTCCCCATGGCATTGATCTTGGCTGCCGCGCTTCACATTGCGGCGCGGCTGGCCGGGCTCGCGCCATGAGCTTCGGCCGCACCTTCAAGGCGCTCACGAAGTCGAACGATCGGCGGTTCGTCGCTCTTCTGAGCCAGCAGGCCGAGCTCACGGTCAAGGCACTCCAGGTCCTGGAGAAGTTCGGCCCCGAGGCGGGCGACAACGCCGAGCTGGTGGCCCAGCTGAAGGAAATCGAACGTGAAGGTGACGCGGCCAGGAGGATCCTGATCGATGAGCTGCTGCATACATATGCAACTCCGTTCGACCGCGAGGACCTGTTCGGCCTATCGCGAGCAATCGACGACATCCTCGACGCCGCCAACGAAACGGCCATCGAGCTTTCCATTTATAAGATCGGTCCGCCGGCGGGATTGAGCGAGATGGCCAAAGTCTTGATCGAGGGCGCGCGCCACATCAGCGCTGCGGTGGGAGAGCTGCTGGACCACCCGGGCGTCGCTGCGGAGCACGCCGTTCGCGCCAAGCGCTCGGAGAACCGGATCGACGGCCTCTATCACCAGGCTGTCGGCCGGCTCTTCGACAGCAAGGCGGAGATGAGCCAGATCCTGAAGTCCAGGGAGATCTACCGCCACCTGAAGAACTCCGCCGACCGCATCGACGGCGCAGCCGATGATATCTCGGTGATCGTCATCAAGCGGAGCTGAGCCGGGGCGGAACAAACGCGGTGGCTGCGCCTGTTTTCATCGGTGAAATGAAAAAGCTCGACGGCATCCACCACATCTCCTCCATAACGGCAGACGCGCCGGGCAACGTGGCCTTTTACGCCGGCGTGATGGGGCTTCGCCTGGTCAAGAAGACGGTCAACCAGGATGACCCCACCGTGTACCACCTCTTCTACGCGGACGAGAACGCCAGCGCGGGGGCCGACATGACGTTCTTCGAGTACCCGGGTGTGGCGCGAGGACGTGCCGGGGCCGGGATGATCCACCGCATCACGTTCCGTGTCGGCTCTGAGAAGGCTCTGGACTTCTGGCAGCAGCGGCTGGCGCGCCACGGAATCGAGACTGAACGTGCCGGCGGCAGCCTTCGATTTGAGGACCCCGAGGGCCTCGGGCTGCAGCTGCTCGTCGAGGTCGTCACCGACGCCCAGCTGATCGCCGAGCATTCGGAGATCCCGGCCGAGCTGGCGCTTCAAGGGTTCGCCGGAGTTCGCGCTTATGCAAGCGCGCCGGAGCGCAGCGCCTCCCTGCAGGAGGCGTTGGGATTCCGGAGCACGGGGCCCGCGGAATTCGAGTCTCGCGGCGAGAAGCGTGGCTCCTTCTATGGCTATGACCCGGCGCCGGCCGCGCGGGGAGTCAGCGGCGCGGGCACGGTCCACCACGTCGCCTGGTCGTCGACCAACGAAGACCATGCCGCCTGGCGCGAGAAGGTCATCGCCGCGGGCGCGCGGCCGACGCCGATCATCGACAGGTACTACTTCAAATCCATCTACTTCCGAGAGCCCAGCGGCGTCCTGTTCGAGATAGCAACCCTCGGTCCTGGCTTCACGACCGACGAGCCCCTCGAGCACCTGGGCGAGCGCATCTCTCTACCACCGCCCTTTGAGCACTTGCGCGCTCAGGTCGAGCGGACGTTGAC
>JBGQGI010000185.1:0-4206 GCA_041497375.1 Candidatus Dormibacteraceae bacterium
CTGAGCGACATTTTGGGGAGGCCAGACGGTGAGTTTCTCGGACAGAACGTTGCAGTGCCGTGACTGCGGTCGCGATTTCCTCTTCACGGCGGGGGAGCAGGAGTTCTACCAGTCTCGTGGCCTTCAGAACGAGCCCCGGCGCTGTCCCGAATGCAGGGCGGCACGGCGGACGACTGAAGGCAACGGCCGGACGCGCGCGATGCATGACGTCATCTGTTCGAACTGCGGAAAGCAGACGCAGGTGCCGTTCGTGCCGACGGGCGCCCGCCCTGTCTACTGCCTGGACTGCTTCCAGACGGTGGGGCGCCGCTAGCCGAGGGTCTGCGGCCGGGTCTCAGCGGCCGACGATCACCGCGACGTGGCAGAAGGTCTTGTCGGCCGACCCGAACTGCGCCTTGGAGTGCCAGGCCTGGTCAGAGCGGTTGGCTACGGTCCCGTTATGGCGATCGGGCGGACCGGCGAACCCGTCGCGCCCCGCATCTTGAGCGGCAGGCAGACGAAACCGAACTCGTAGACTTTCGCGGCCGCCAGCTCCTCGAGGTTGAGGTTCTCGATGATCGGGATGCCGGCCCGGACCAGAAGCAAGATGTGGCCTGGTAGGGTCACTCCAAGCTCGGGATCGATGGGCCCGACCACGTCGAAGGCGACGTTGTCGGCTCCGACCGCCTTGACGTTGCGCTCCACCAGCCAGCGTGAGCCGGCTCCGCTGACTCCCGCGGCGCGCAGGTACTGTTCCGGCTGGCTCCACAGGGCGCCGTAGCCGGTGCGCACGAGGACCACGTCGCCTTCGCGAACCTCCACGCCGGCGGCGGCCGCGGCCCGCTCCAGCTCGTCGGGCGTGATCGCATGTTCGGCTTCGAGACGATGCTCACCGGCCACGTCAAGAAGGACCCCTCTGCCCACGATCGGAGCCATCTGCTCGATGCCCAGAACACGGAATCCCGCCGATGTCTGCACGCCATCGACATGGACGCCGCCATGCAGCGTCAGGTTCTCGGCCTGGTGGGCGAGCGCATCGATGTGAGTGCCCGAGTGCTCGGGCATGACCACGATCCCTGAGGCTCCCGTCCGCGCCTCCGCGGCGCCACGCGCATGGTGGCGGTGCAGGAAATAGTTGAAGCCTGGAGCGTGTGCAGGGTGCGACGGCGCGCCTGCATAGCGGAGCTGTTCGAGGTCGAAGATGCGGGCCGAGCCCAGGACGCCGGCGATGTCGGAGGTCAAGCTACTCGCGATACCGGTAGACGATCCGTCCTCGCGACAGGTCGTACGGCGACAGCTCCACCCGGATGCGATCGCCGGGAGTGATGCGAATGAAGTAGCGGCGCATGCGGCCGGCCGCGTAGGCGATGAGCTTGTGCCCGTTCTCCAGCTCCACCTCGAACATGGCGTTCGGCAGCGCCTGCGCGACAACGGCGTCCATCACGACCGCGGCTTCTTTCTGGTCGCCGTCGTCGCGATCCACCTTGCGCGCCTTCGGCGTTCGCGGACCTCGACGCGGACCTTTCGATTTCCCCAAGACCCGAGAAGTCTACTTGGAGACGCGGGCTTCGATGGCCGCGGCCAGTTCCGCGGACAGGCGATCTACCGTGACCAGCCTTCGAAGAGTCTCCAGCCACCGGGCGTCATCTTCGACTGCTTCGGCTATCAATGCGCTGGCGCCATCGAGGTCGCCTGACGTCGCCATCGCCACACCGGCCCAGAAACGGAGCTCGACGATCTCAGGCGCCAGCTCGAACGCCTCCTGTCTCTTGGCGCCCGCGGCCGAAACGTCTCCGGCTTCGTCGAGCAGATCGGCTTCGGCGTCCGCTGCGTAGGCCCGCTTGAGGTGGATGAGTCGACGGAGCTCCTGCAACGGCTCTGGCGCATCCTCGACTCGGAGGTCGATGAGCCGGTCTTCCCAGGGCCGCCCCGAGCCCGTTCTCGAGACCACGAGCATCGCCGCCGACTGCCTCCCGCGGATGTCCCCACCCTCCGCCTCGGCGGCCTCGAGAGCAGCCATCATCCGCTCGGGGAGAGGCGCTTCCGTCGACTCGTACGCGGCGGCCATCGCAGCCCACACGGTGTCACGCTCCATCAGATTCGCCTGGCAGCTGAAACCGTCGCCCAGCACGTGTCCGGCGGCGGGGATGCATCTTGCGCCCGTGTGCGCGGCCACGTTTCCGGCCACGTCGACGATCGCGCATTGACGCAGCTCTGCCCCGGGATCGGCAGCGATGAGCGCGCGCAGCGCCTGCTCTGCCGTGTAGCCCGCCTGCAACAGCTCCAGGCCCAAAGGTCCGTAGCTGATGTTCACCTGCGACTGGGTGGCCACCGCCCCAACGCCGGCCAGCGCCCACGGCACGACTGGACCGACCTGGAAATAGTGCGACTGCACTGCGACTCCGAACTCGCCGGTTTTCCTGTCACGCGCCACAATCGAATAGGTCACCGCGCTTGATGGTATCGCGCAGATCGTCCGCCGGCCCCCGGCAGGCGCATACTCACCCCGCACACGTGGACGCGCAGGGCGTTGACGGAGAGGAATGGGCCCGCTCGCGCGGGATGCGCCGGGTGCGAGCCGCGCTACAGTCCGGCATGCTCTTCCCCGCCGTGTCCAGCTTCTGCCGGCTGAGCGTGTTCGAGCGCGAGCAGCTGCGGAGCTTGAACGGCCCCGCGATCTTCGTTTCCAATCACGTCAGCGCTCTCGACGCTGTGGTCATGGCAGAGGCGCTGCCTCCGCGCTACCGCAACCGATCGGTTGTGGTCGCGGCCGCGGACTCGATCTTCAAACGCAAGTGGGAGGCTCGGCTGGCGCAGGTGACCGTCGACGCCTTTCCCATTCCACGCAGTGGCGGCGCGCGGCCCCACCTCGACTATCTGAAGCGGCTGCTCCATTCGAACTGGTCGGTGATCATCTTTCCCGAAGGCCGGCTGACGGCAACCGGCGCCATCGGACCTTTCCGCAAAGGGGCTGCCATCCTGGCGGTCGACGCCGGAGTGCCTGTCGTTCCCGCCTACGTGGACGGCATGTACGAGGTGATGCCTCGCTTTCGGCGGATACCGAGGCCGGGGCGCGTGTCGGTCACCTTCGGCGCGCCGGTCGTGCCTCGGTCGGGTGACGATTACGACGGCTTCATCGGGCGTGTGGAGGGCACTGTGCGGGCCCTCGCCGGCCCCAAAGGAATCGCGGTCGACACCTCGGGCCAGTCGCGAGCAGAAGGTCCTAACTACTGGTACTGAAGCTCGTCGCGGCGACCAGCAAATCCGCGCTCGCGTCTGACATCCGCGCCGACCTCTGAGCGTCGCCTAAACTCTCAGTGCTCTTGGACAACGTGAAGATCAGCCGAAACTGAGTTGAACGAGAGTTCCCCGGCCTGGCTCTCGGCGGTTGAGATCGCGCGTCGCGTCGAGGCCGGCGACCTCGGCCCGATGCAGGTTGTGCGGGCTCATCTGGCTGCGATCGATCGCGTAGATCCGCTCGTGCATGCATACGTGCACGTGGACCACAACGCCCGCGCCACAGCCGGTCCGCTCGCCGGCAGCACCCTGGCCGTCAAGGACAGCCTCGAGGTGGCCGGTATGCCCTGGACCGACGGCAGCGCTGTGTGGCGCGACCGCATTCCTGGCGAGGACACCGTCTCGGTCGCGCGGGCCCGGGCGGCGGGGGTGGCAATCCTTGGCAAGACCAATCTGCCTGAGCTCGCGGCCGCGGTCGGGACTACCAACGCGATCTTTCCCGCCACGAACAATCCGTGGCGAGCCGGCATCACGCCGGGCGGCTCCAGCGGTGGCAGCGCTGCGGCCGTCGCCGCCGGCATGGCCACTGTCTCGATGGGCACCGACATGGGCGGCTCGATTCGAATCCCAGCCTCCTGCTGCGGCGTGGTCGGCCTGCGACCGTCGCCCGACCGGATCCCCACCGAGGTCGCAGACCCTGCAGGGCTGTCGGTCATCGGCCCAATCGGACGAAATGTCGCCGATGTCAGATTGCTCTACTCGGTGCTGGCATCGGCGCACCCGCCCGAAGCCACGAACCAGGGCATCACTTACAGGATTGGCTTGGTCGACACGACAGCCCTTGGCATGGACTCTGGCTGCGCAGACGCCTGCAGGCGTGCCGGCGACGCACTGGAGTCAGCAGGCCATCGTGTTGAGCGGATCGGGTGGGAGTCCGAGCCGGTGGCGGCAGGCTACGGAATCGTGCGCCGGGCGAGCATGGCGTCGTTC
>JBGQGI010000186.1:0-4205 GCA_041497375.1 Candidatus Dormibacteraceae bacterium
AATGGCCGCCCTCGTGAGGTGCGATCAGGATCAGAAACATCCCGCAGATGCCGATGGCGATCAGGAGCCAGTTGAGCAGGGTGCTCACGTCTTCAGCCTACCGGAGTTGACTTTCACGTACTCCCTTGCCCAACGGTCGGCCTCGAGGATCCCCTGCAGCGACTCGCCGCCGCCAGGAAACGCCTGCAGGGCTCGTTCGACTGTGCGCACGATCCCACTGAAAGGGATGGCGCCGGCGAGGAAGGCGTTCACGGCCTCCTCGTTGGCGGCGTTGAGGGCCGCCGGGCGGCCTCCGCCCTTGAGCGCCGCTTCGCGTGCCAGGCCGACGCTCGGGAAGCGCTCCTCGTTGAGGGAGTGGAAGTCGAGGGCGTCGAGCTCTTCGACCACCGTCGATGGCACGGCATCCGCCAGACGGTCCGGGTAGCCGAGAGCAACCGCGATCGGCAGCCGCATGTCCGGGCGGCCGAGCTGCGCTTTGAGCGAGCCGTCGACAAACTCCACCATCGAGTGCACGACGCTCTGAGGGTGGATGACCACCGAGATCCTCTCGATCGCCACGCCGAAAAGGTGATGGGCCTCGATGACCTCGAGGCCCTTGTTCATCAAGGTCGCTGAATCGATCGTCACTTTCGGGCCCATCGACCAGCGCGGATGGTTCAACGCCTCCTCCAGCGTCACCTGGTCGAGGTCGAGGTCGGGGTGGGCCCAGAACGGCCCCCCGCTCGCAGTGAGGATCAGGCGGCGGACGCTGTCGCGACGCTCGCCCCACAGGCATTGCCAGATCGCACTGTGCTCGGAGTCGATGGGCCTGATGCCCCGCTCCCCGGCGGCCTTCATCACCAGCGTGCCTGCCATGACGAGGACCTCCTTGGTCGCCAGGGCGAGCTCCTTCCCCGCTTTCAGCGCGGCAAGGGTGGGTGCGAGCGCACGAGCGCCAGGTATGGCGACGACGACGAGGTCGCAGCGTGGGTCGGTGACCATGGCCTCGACCCTCGCATCGAAGTCGGCCTCCCCGGCCTGGCCCTGGATGAGGTACTCGGCGGTGCGTTTGGCCGACCGGCGTCCTTCGGTCAATCCGAACAGCCGCAGCCGGGCGGGGTTGCGGTCGATGACGTCGAGCGTCTGCTGCCCGATCGATCCTGTGGCGCCCAGGACCGCAACGTTGATCGGACGCGTCATTGAAGGAGGTGGAACAACGTCACGTAGAAGTAGACGAGGATCGGGGGAAACAGGATGGAGTCGAGGCGGTCGAGGACGCCGCCATGTCCGGGGATCAAGTGCGAAGAGTCTTTGACCTCGGCGATGCGCTTCATCTGAGACTCGACCAGGTCGCCGGCCTGCGCGCTCATGCCGACGAGGATGCCGAGTGCGATCGCGTGAACCGGCCTGAGACCGATGATCAACGAGACGCCGATAAACATGACGATCACCGACCCGACCACACCGGCGATCGCTCCTTCGAGCGTCTTGCGCGGGCTGATCGTCGGGAAAAACGGGTGGCGCCCGATCCTGCTACCGACGAGCAGCGCGGCGGCATCATTGGCCACCACGGCGAAGACGATGAACAGCGCCCACACCATGCCGTGAGGCCGCGACGAGTAGAGCACCAGGTAGTAGTTGAATGGCATGCCGATGTAGAGGGCGCCCGCCATGCCCATCGCCCATCGCCCGAGGCCCTGCCGGCGCCCTGGCACGAACAAGAAGGCAGCCAGGCCGCCGACGAGCGCGAAGGACAGGACCAGGTTGACATCGACCTGTTTGAGCACCGTGCCGCTGAAGGCGAAGAAAGCGCCGAGGGGAAACAGCAGCCAGCTGGGCGCGCGCGAGCCCATGCCGTCGGACAGGTTTCGAAACTCCCAAAGAGCGAGTCCCGCGAGCAGGATGACCAGCGCGTACGCGCCATAGATGCCCAGGTAGATCGCGCCGATGACGATCGCCAGGATCACGAAGGCGCTGAGGATCCGGACCAGGAGAGGGGTGGGCTTCCAGCCGGTCGGTAAGAGGCGGCTTTCAGTCGTCATTGGGCGACAGCCTCCTCCGGACGCCCGCCGAACTTGCGTACCCGTGATTGGTACTCGGCGATCGCGGCTTTGAGGTCCGGGACGTCGAAGTCTGGCCAGAGGGTCTCGCTGACCAGCATCTCCGAGTAGGCCGACTGCCAGAGTAGGAAATTGCTGACGCGCGACTCTCCCGCGGTGCGGATGATGAGGTCTGGCTCGGGGAGGTCGGGGACGTAGAGGCGCGCAGTGATTGCCGCCTCGTCCACATCGCTTGCCTTCACTCCATCCTCGATCAGCCGGCGCGCCGCATCGACGATCTCTGCGCGGCCTCCATAGTTGAGGCAAACGTTGAGCACGCCGCCAGTGTTCCGCTGCGTGCGGTGCATCGCCTCATCGATACGCTCTCGCATCTTTGCGGACAGCTCATCGCGCCGGCCGCTGACCACGATCCGCACGCCGCGGCTGTGCATCTCGTCGATCTCGCGCTGCATCGTTTCGTGGAACAGCCTCATGAGGGCCCTCACCTCAGCGCGCGGGCGTGACCAGTTCTCGGTCGAGAAGGCGTACACGGAAAGCACCTTGACCCCAAGGTCCTCGCAGCCCTGGAGAACCCTCTTGATGGCGCGGACTCCTGCCCGGTGGCCAAAGCTCGCGGGATGGCCGCGGCGCCGGGCCCAACGCCCGTTCCCATCCATGATGATCCCGATGTGATTAGGGACTGCTGGGTCCAAGGGATTTACAGCGTACCTACGAGGCGTCCGGGATGACGCCTAGACTTCCATCACCTCGGCCTCTTTTCGCGCCGCGATCGCGTCGACTTTCTCGATGTTGGCCTCGGTAACCTTCTGCAGCTTTGCGTGGCCCCGTTTCGACTCGTCCTCCGCGATCCCACCCTCTTTGGTCATCTGGTCCAACTGGTGGATCTCGTCTCGGCGGATGTTGCGGATGGCGACTCGCGCTTCCTCCGCCTTCTGCTTCACGAGCTTCACGAACTCCTTGCGCCGTTCCTCGGTGAGCGGCGGGATCGGCACCCTGATGACCTGGCCGTCGCTTGAGGGGTTGAGGCCCTGGTCGCCCATTCGCAACGCCTTCTCGATCGCGCCGATCTGACTCTTGTCGTAGACCTGCACGATCAGCAGACGCGGCTCCGGCGCGCTGATCTGGGCCAGCTGGTTGAGGGGCGTCGGGGTGCCGTAGTAAGGCACCATGATCTTGTCGATCAGCGCCGGGTTGGCGCGCCCTGTCCGGATCGTCGCCAGGTCGGCAGCAAAGTGATCGACCGACTTGCTCATCTTCGACTCGGCGTCGCGCATGATCGGGTCGATCATTACCGCGCTGCTCCTACAAGGGTGCCGATCTCCTCGCCAAGGATCACGCGCTCGATGTTGCCAGGAATCAAAAGGTTGAACACGAGGATCGGCACGTCATTGTCCATGCAGAGTGTGACCGCAGTGTTGTCCATCACCTCGATGCCGCGGTTGAGCACCTCGAGATAGTCGAGGTGGTCGAGCTTGACCGCGCTGGGATCCAGCTTGGGATCGGCGGTGTAGACGCCGTCGACCTTGGTCGCCTTGAGGATGACGTCCGCCTCGATCTCGACTGCGCGGAGGGCGGCGGTCGTGTCTGTCGTGAAGTACGGGTTTCCCGTGCCGGCGGCCAGGATGACGACCCTCCCCTTCTCGAGGTGGCGCACCGCGCGGCGGCGGATATACGGCTCGGCCACCTGCGGCATCTGGATCGCGGTCATCGTGCGCGCTGGTATGCCGATTCGTTCCAGGGCGTCCTGCAGAGCCAGCGCATTGATGACGGTGGCCAGCATGCCCATGTAGTCGCCAGTCGCACGGTCGAAACCGAGCTCGCTTGCTGCCATGCCGCGGAAGATGTTGCCCCCACCGACGACGAGCGCGATCTGCACGCCCATCTCGTGCACCCGTTTCACCTGCTCGGCGATGGTCTGGACGACAGAGAGGTCGACGCCGTAGTCGCGAGCCCCGCCGAGTGCCTCGCCGCTCAGCTTGAGCAGCACGCGGTTGTACTTTGGCGAACGATCCCCCATCTCGCTCAATGAAAGGCCCGTCATGCCTCCCTGACGTTGTATCGGGCGAACCTGCGGACGACGATGTTCTCCTGGAGCTTCGAGATGTTCTCGGCGATCAGCTCCTGGACCGTGGTCTTCGGGTCGCGCCAGTGCGGCTGCTCCAGCAG
>JBGQGI010000187.1:0-4204 GCA_041497375.1 Candidatus Dormibacteraceae bacterium
GGACCTGCGGAGATTTACGCAGCCGTCGTTCTCGGCACCCACGACTACGTTCGCAAGCTCAACTTTCAGAAAGTGGTGATCGGACTCTCCGGCGGCGTCGACTCCGCCCTCACTGCCGCCATCGCGTCTGACGCGCTCGGTCCGGAGAACGTTATCGGGGTGAGGATGCCTTCGCGCTTCACTTCGCCCGACAGCCTCGAGGACGCCGGCCTGGTGGCCGAAGCCCTCGGGATCCAGCTCCTCGACTTCCCGATCGAGCCGGCGCACAAGGCTTTCGAGGAAATGCTCGCCGACGCTTTTCGAGGCACCAAGCCCGGGGTGGCTGAGGAGAACATCCAGCCCCGAATCAGGAGCACGATCCTGCACGGCCTGTCGAACAAGTTCGGCTACATCGTGCTCACGACCGGCAACAAGTCCGAGCTCGCGACCGGCTACGGCACGCTGTACGGCGACATGGCCGGCGGCTTTGCCGTCCTCAAGGACATCACCAAGACGATGGTCTACGAGCTGTGCCGCTACCGGAACTCAATCAGTAAAGCCATTCCTGAGCGCGTCATCACCAAGCCCCCGACCGCCGAGCTCAAGCCGGATCAGAAGGACTCGGACAGCCTGCCTCCATACGACGAGCTGGATCCCATCCTGCGCGGCTACGTCGAGGAGGACCTCGGGCCCGAGGAGCTCGTGGCGGCAGGCAACCGCCCGGAGGTCGTGGCTCGAGTCATCCAGCTGGTCGACCGGAGCGAGTACAAGCGGCGCCAGTACCCGCCCGGCGTGAAGATCACCCCGCGCGCGTTCGGCCGCGACAGGCGCATGCCGATCGTCAACCGCTACGTCCCCAACGGCGCACGCCGCGCGCCTTAACCGAACGCCCCGGCATAATCATTCTCGATATCTCGTATAGAAGGAACCTATATGGCCGACTCTTCGTTTGACGTCGTGATCTTGGGCGGTGGGCCGGGCGGCTACGTCGCCGCTATTCGGGCTGCCCAGCTCGGCGCCAAGACGGCGATCGTCGAAAAGGACCGGCTCGGGGGCACGTGCCTTGTCCGTGGCTGTATCCCGACCAAGGCATTGCTGCAGTCATCCGAGCTATACAGCCTCGCCAAGGGCGGCGCTGAGTTCGGCCTCGTGGCCGACTCGATCACCTTCGACTGGGCGGTGGCTCAAAAGCGAAAGACAGCCGTCGTCGATCAGCTGGTGAAGGGCGTCGAGGGCCTGTTGAAAGCGGGCGGCGTCACCACATTTCGCGGTGCTGGGCGGCTCAGCGGCAAAGGCACGGTCACAGTGGGCAACGAGGTCATCCGCACGAAGGACATCGTGATCGCCACCGGCTCGGCCATCTCACGCATCCCATTGAAAGGCGCCGAGCACACCATCGACTCCGACCAGATCCTCGAGCTCAAGGAGGTGCCGAAGCGGCTTGCCGTGATCGGCGGGGGCGTGGTCGGAATGGAGTTCGCCGCGATGTTCGCCGCGCTCGGCAGCAAGGTCACCGTGCTGGAGATGCTGCCGCAGGTGCTGCCGATGGTCGACGCCGACCTCGTCAACGTCTACACCAAGCACCTCGCCGGCATCGGCGGCGCCATTCACTCCAACAGCAAGGTCGCCGAGGTGGTCAAGGCCAAGGGTGGGCTCCAGGTGCGGTTCTCCGAAGGCGGCGAGGGTGGCGCAGTCGACGCGGATCAGGTCCTGCTCGCTGTCGGCCGCTCGCCTTACACCGAAGGTCTGGGCGCTGAGGAGGCCGGTGTCAAGCTGGAGCGCGGCCGTGTCGTCGTCGATGCGCAGCTGCGAACCACAGCGTCAGGAGTGTGGGCAATCGGCGATGTCATCGGCGGCATCATGCTCGCCCACGTCGCGTCGTACGAAGGCGTCTGCGCGGTCGAGAACATCGCACGGATCAGGGGGGGTGCACCGGGATCCGGCTCCGCCGGGCCCGCCGCGGCTGGGGGGGAGTCCCCCCCACAGGCCCTCCGGACTCCCGACTACCACGCGGCACCCAACTGCATCTACACCGACCCTGAGATCGCCCACGTCGGCCTCGGCGAGAAGGAGGCCAGGGAGAAAGGGCTCGACATCAAGATCGGCAAGTTCCCGTTCGCTGCGTCAGGCCGTGCCCTGACCCTTGGACAGTCGGAGGGATTCGTCAAGGTCATCGCGGAGGCGGGCTCGGGGAAGATCCTTGGCGCGCACATCATCGGACCGCGCGCGACCGACTTGATCGCGGAGGCGACCCTTGCGATCCAGAACGAGCTCACCCTCGAGGAGCTGGACCTGACGATCCACGCCCACCCCACGCTGCCTGAGTCGCTGATGGAGGCGGCGCTGGCGGCGCAAGGCCGCGCGATTCATATCCCGAACAAGCGGCTGGCTGGGCCGGCCGCAATTGCGCCCGCCCCTGCCGCGGCTCCACCAGAGCCTGCAACCTCGGTGGCCGCGACTTCAAAGGCTGTGCCAGTGCAGAATCGTGAGAAGCAGATGGTCGCCTCGGTCAAACCGCCAACCACTCCCCCACACCCCAAGGCCATCACGCCCAAAATGCTCGAGCTCACGAAAGAGAATCGCGACTTCCTCCTCAACCTGCACCGGCAGATGCAGTTCATCCGCCGCTTCGAGGAACGCACGCAGGAGCAGTACACCAAAGCAAAGATCGGCGGCTACTGCCACCTCAACATCGGCGAGGAGGCGACGGTCGTCGGCGGCATCGTCCCGCTCAAGCTGACCGACTACATCTTCACCAGCTATCGCGAGCACGGCCACGCCATAGCGCGCGGCATCGACCCGAAGGCGGTGATGGCGGAGCTTTTCGGCAAGGAGACCGGCACGTCACACGGCCGCGGCGGCTCGATGCACATGTTTGACTCCGACCTTCGGTTTATGGGCGGCTATGGAATCGTCGGCGGGCACCTTCCACTCGCGACCGGCGGCGGGTGGGCGGTCCGCTACAAGAAGGAGAAGGACGTCGTCTTCTGCATGTTCGGCGATGGAGCCACGAACATCGGCGCCTTCCACGAGTCTCTGAACTTCTCCAAGGTATTCAAGCTGCCAGTCGTCTGGTTCTGCGTGAACAACAGGTACGGCATGGGCACCCCTGTCGAAGCCGCCTCGGCGGTCGCCGACATTTACAAGAAGGCGTGCGCGTACGACATGGAGTCGATCCAGCTCGATGGCATGAATGTTCGCGAAGTGCTGCTCAAGACAAGCGAGATCGTTGAGAAGACGCGCGCCGACTCTGAGCCACGCTTCATCGAAGCCCTCTGCTACCGGTTCAAGGGCCACTCGGTGGTCGACCCCGACAAGTACCGCTCGACCGAGGACAAGGAGAAGTGGCGCAAGGCCGACCCCATCGTCGCGTTCGAGCACGAGCTGGAGAAAGCCAAGCTGGCGGACGAGGAGCACTTCAAGAAGGTCCGCATGGAGGTCGACGCCGAGATCCAGGAAATCGTCAAGTACGCGGACGAGAGCCCGGAACCGAAGCTCGAAGACCTCTACAAGTACGTGTACGCGGACGAGTGGGAAGAGCGCCCTGAGCTGCGCGGGGATCCCCTTTAATGGCTGAAGAGAAGCTTTACCGTCTCGCCCTTCGTGAAGCTCTCGGCGAGGAGATGGAGCGGGACGATTCCGTCTACCTCATCGGCGAAGACATCGGCAAGTTCGGTGGCGCCTACCGCGTGACGGATGGGCTCCTCGACAAGTTCGGCCCGGACCGCGTGGTCGACGCCCCTATCGCGGAGGAGGTCATCGTCGGCACCGCCATCGGTTCGGCGATGCTCGGCCTGCGACCGGTCGTCGAGATGATGACCATCAACTTCTCGCTCGTCGCCTACGACCAGATCGTGAACAACGCGGCGAAGATCCGTTACATGTTCGGTGGCGAAGCCAACGTACCTTTGGTGATCCGCATGCCGGGCGGTGCCGGACACCAGCTGTCGGCTCAGCACTCGCACAGCCTCGAAGTCCTGTACGGTCTCATCCCAGGCCTGCTGGTCGTGGCACCGACCACGCCCGAGGACGCCAAGGGAATGCTGAAGTCGGCGATCCGCACCAACAACCCCGTGATGTTCCTCGAGTCGATGAGCCTTTACAACGTCAGGGGCATGGTGCCTGACGGCGACTACACGACTCCCCTGGGGCAGGCTGCGGTTCGGCGCACCGGCGCGGACCTGACAATAGTCGGCGTGTCGCGCATGGCGGTGCTGGCCAACGA
>JBGQGI010000188.1:0-4199 GCA_041497375.1 Candidatus Dormibacteraceae bacterium
AGCATTGGCGCCCTCGCGCGCCACGTTGACATCGAGCGCAACGCCGACCTGGCGAAGCTCTGCCCGATGCTCGTGGAGACCGTCCACTGGATTTCAGACCCGCTCGTACGCAACCGCGGCACGATGGCGGGCTCCGTATGCCATGCCGATCCCTCGGGAGACTGGGGCTCGGTGGTGTTGGCGCTCGACGCCACCATCGTCGCGCGATCGCAGGCGGGCGAGCGCCTGATTCCGGCAGCAGGTTTTTTCCAGGGTCCATTCACGACGGCGCTGAAGGCGGACGAGATCGTGACCGAGATCCGAATCCCGATGCCGAAAGGACCTGCCGGCGGCGCCTACAACAAGCTCGAGCGAAAGGTGGGCGACTTTGCGACGGTGGCAGTCGCCGTCCATGTGGAGCTCAGCGGAGGCAAGATCGCCAACGCGGGCATCGGATTGACGGCGGTCGGTCCCACCAACATCAAAGCCACAGCCGCCGAGAAAGCGCTGATCGGCCATGAGCCCACTGACCAGCTGATAGCCGAGGCCGCGCGGCTCGCCGCCGAGGCCGCAGAGCCAAAGGATGACATCCGCGGCACCGCCGCTTATAAGAAGGACGTGGTTCGCGTTTACGTGCAGCGCGGCCTCAAGACAGCTCTCGGTCGAGCCAAGGAGTCGAAGTAATGAAGGTGTCGATGACCGTCAACGGCAAGGAGCGAAGCGGGGACATCGAACCCCGCGTCTTGCTCGTCGACTTTCTCAGGACCAACCTCCTCTTGACGGGAACGCACATTGGTTGTGACACGACCAGCTGCGGCGCCTGCACGGTCCTGCTCGACGGCGAACCCGTGAAGTCATGCACGGTGCTGGCCGTCCAGGTCGAAGGACGCGACATCAAGACCGTCGAGGGCATCGCGCAGGGAAACGTGCTGGCGCCAATCCAGGTTGGCTTCCACGAGGAGCACGGCCTCCAATGTGGTTTCTGCACGCCCGGCATGATGCTGGTCGGTGAAGCGCTGCTCGCGCGGAATCCGAACCCGAACGACGAGCAGATCCGCTGGGCGATCAGCGGCAACATCTGCCGCTGCACCGGTTACATGAACATCGTCAAAGCGATCCAGCACGCAGCCAAGCTCACCGAGGCGGCCGCGAAGGCGGCGCCCCATGCCCAGGCCGTCGCGGCGGGAGGTGGCGAATGAGCAGCACCATGCACATGCACGGCGGAATCGGCGATTCCATCAAGCGCAAGGAAGACGGACGGTTCCTGCGCGGCAAGGGCAATTACATCGACGACATGACTCTGCCCGGCATGCTCCACATGGCGATACTCCGCAGCCCTCATGCGCATGCGCGCATCAAGTCCATCGACACTGCAGCGGCCGGTGCCAAGCCTGGCGTGATCGCCGTCGTCACCGGCGAGCTGATGGCCCAGCACAAGCTGGCGTGGATGCCGACGTTGAGCGGCGACACGCAGGCCGTGCTCGCCACTGACAAAGTTCGCTTCCAGGGCCAGGAGGTCGCGGCGGTCATCGCCGAGACCAAGTACCAGGCCGAGGACGCCCGTGACGCCATCGTCGTGGAGTACGAGATCCTGCAGGCAGTTATCAGCCCAGACGGGGCGAAGGCCGCCGGCGCGCCCCTGATCCGCGACGAGAAGGAAGGCCAGAAGGACAACCACATCTACCACTGGGAGTCGGGCGACAAGTCCACCACGCAGGCGGCGTTCGCCAAGGCGGCCAAGGTGATCCGGCTGCACACGTTCTATCCACGCTGCCATCCCGCTCCGATGGAGACTTGCGGCTGCGTGGCCGACGTCAACCCTGCGACCGGTAAGGCCACGATCTACATGACCAGCCAGGCGCCCCATGCCATTCGCACGGTGTTTGCCCTCGTCACCGGTCTGCCCGAGCAGAACATCCGTGTCGTCTCGCCGGACCTCGGTGGCGGCTTCGGCAACAAGGTGCCGGTTTACCCGGGCTACGTGGTCGCGACCGCCGCCAGCCTGCTCATCGGGCGGCCGGTGAAGTGGATCGAGGACCGCAACGAGAACCTGATCTCGACTGGTTTCGCGCGCGACTATCACATGACCGGCGATCTGGCCGTCGACAAGGACGGCAAGATGCTGGCGCTGCGCGTGCACCTGGACAGCGACAACGGAGCGTTCTTCTCCGATGCCCAACCGAGCAAGTTCAAGGCGGGGTTGTTCCACATCGTCACCGGGTCGTACGACATCCCGACCGCGCACATCACCGCCGACGGC
This sequence comes from Candidatus Dormibacteraceae bacterium, assembly GCA_041497375.1. Lineage (GTDB taxonomy): Bacteria > Chloroflexota > Dormibacteria > Dormibacterales > Dormibacteraceae > Palsa-872. The sequence goes on from JBGQGI010000188.1 coordinate 2,240, forward strand.
TACTACACGAACAAGGCGCCGGGCGGAGTCGCCTACCGGTGCTCGTTCCGCGTCACGGAGGCCAGCTACCTCATCGAGCGGCTGGTCACCAACGCGGCGATCGAGCTTGGCATCGACCAGGCCGAGTTCCGCATGAGGAACTTCATCCAGCCGGAGCAGTTTCCGTACCACTCGGCGACCGGCTGGGTCTACGACAGCGGGGACTACCCGAGGGCGATGAATGTGGCCCTAGAGCAGATCGGCTACGAGGCGCTCAAGAAGGACGTCGAAGCGCGACGCAAGAAGGGTGAGGTGACAGGAATCGGGATCGCCAGCTTCACGGAGGTCGTGGGTGCCGGACACGGCGCCGAGTTCGACATCATGGGCTTGCGCATGTTCGACAGCGCCGAGCTCCGCGTGCACCCGACCGGCAAGGCGATGCTCCGGATGGGAACCAAATCACAGGGCCAGGGCCACGAGACGACGTTCGCCCAGATCGTCGCCGAGGAGCTGGGCATCCCCGCCAGCGATATCGCGGTCGAGGAGGGCGACACCGACACCGCGCCCTATGGCCTCGGCACCTACGCGTCGCGCAGCACTCCCGTCGCGGGAGCGGCCACGGCAATGGTCTCCAGGAAGCTCAGGGACAAGGCGCGCAAGCTCGCCGCCCACCTGCTCGAGGCGGCCGAAGAGGACCTCGTGTGGGAGCGGGGCAAGTTCTACGTCGCCGGGTCGCCCGATCGGGCCAAGACGATCCAGGAGATCGCCTTCGCCGCCTACACGAACCTGCCTGAGGGCATGGAAGCCGGGCTCGAGGGCGTCCACTACTACGACCCGCCGAACATGACCTTCCCGTTCGGCACTTATGCGGTGGTGGTCGACGTCGACAAGGGCACCGGCCAGGTCAAGGTTCGCCGGATGGTGGCAGTCGACGACTGCGGCGTTCGGATCAACCCGATGATCGTGGAGGGTCAGATCCACGGTGGCCTCGCCGAGGGCTACGGGATCGCTTTCATGCAGCTCATCACATTCGACGCGGACGGCAACTGCATCGGCTCCAACTTGATGGATTACCTCATCCCTGGATCGATGGAGACGCCCAAGTTCGAGCTGGGTGAAACCGTGACTCCGTCGCCTCACCATCCAATCGGCGCCAAGGGGGTCGGCGAATCGCCCACCGTAGGCTCGCCGGCCGCGTACGTGAACGCGGTGATCGACGCGCTCTCGCCTTACGGCATCACCAACATCGACATGCCGGTAACCTCAGACAAGGTGTGGGCCGCGCTGCGTTCCAAGGGAGTGACCGAATAGCCGACGACGTACTGGACTTACTGCGTGAGTACGCGGCGGATGGGACGCCCTGCGCGCTGGCGACTGTCGTGCGCGTCGAGCCGCCGGCCTCGGCACGCCCGGGGGACAAGGCGGTCATCACCGCCGACGGCCGGTTGCGCGGGTGGATCGGAGGCAGCTGCTCGGAGCCGGTCGTTCGGCGCGAGGCGCTGCGCGCGCTTGCCGAGGGCACGCCGCAGCTGGTCAAGATCGTGGCTGCCGATGAGGTCAGGCAGACTCGCAAGCGGGGCGAGCTCATGGTCGCCACCACATGTCCGAGCGGCGGTTCGCTCGACATCTTCATAGAGCCACGATTGCCTCGCCCGCTGCTGCTCGTGTTCGGCGAAACACCGGTGGCCGAGACGCTTGCCAAGCTCGGCGAGCTCACGGGTTTTCGCAGCCGGACCGTCACCCAAGCCGGCCTGGCCACCCTGTCGGTGCAGTCGACCGACGCCTGGGCGGTGGTGGCCACGATGGGCCATTACGACGAGGACGCGGCCGAGGCGGCGCTTGCGCATCCGGACCTTGAAGTCAGCCTGATCGCAAGCACGCGGCGCGCTGCGGCCGTGCGCGCGGAGCTGCTGGCGCGCGGCATGGACGAGCACATGGTCGGGCGGCTGCACACGCCCGCGGGCAAGGTGCGCGGGGTCAC
>JBGQGI010000189.1:0-4155 GCA_041497375.1 Candidatus Dormibacteraceae bacterium
CACCTCCGCCATCTCGGGCGTTGTCAGGCTGGGTCCGAACAGCTGGTCAGATGACAAAGAGACGGTGTCCCCTTCTCTCATCGGCTCCGTCAACTCCTGCCTCGAAACCTGCCAAGCGGAATAGCCGCAATTTTAGTCCGCCCACGGACGATTTCCGAATTATCCGGAGGTCGTCGAGTTCGTGATCGAGCGGCGCGTGCGCCAGGTGGACGAGGTGGCGCTGTTGATCGAGACGGTCGGTGATGATTTCTCGACCGAGCGGATCGAGGCTGATCTACGGCAGGCGCTGGGCGTTCGCTTCGGCTGTCGTGTGGTCGAACGGGGGACGCTGCCTCGTTCTGAGCTCAAGGCGAAGCGGATCCGGCAAGTCGGATGACCCAGGGTGGCGCCTAGCGGCGCTCGTTGGCGCCCACCACCTTGGTCAACAGGCACAGGAGCTCATCGCGCTGCTTTTGATCTAGCGGCCCCACGAGCCGGTCCGTCATCGCATGCGTGCGTGGGATGAGCTGTCTTACGGAATGAAGGCCTTTTGGGGTGAGGTTTATGGTCTTGCGGCGGCCGTCATGCGTGTCGCGTTCGCTGCGAATGAGGCCCCGTGTGCTCAGACGCGAGACCACCTCGGCCATCGTCGATCGGTCGAGTGAAACGCGCTGTCCGAGAGAGCGCTGGTCGAGATTCGGCTCGCTGTACAGCGCGTTCAGCGCCGCGAACTGTGGCGATGTGATCGTGTTCGAGACCTCTTCGTTCCAGAGCTGGTTCAGCACCTGTACGGCGCGACGCAGCAGGTGGCCGGGATGCTGCATCAGGTCTTCGGGCGGATGCGTGTCAGGCGGTTGTTTCTTCACCCTTGGCCTCTAAGACTCGGTAACCGATAGGCAAGAGGCGCAGCCCAAGGCGCTCCTCGATGGTGCCCCATATTCCTCGCGGAAGGGCAAGCGCAAACAGGGCGGCGGTCGCGCCAAGCCCGACAAGGTACCAAGGGCCACCCTGCGTGAATGTCGTCTGGATCCCGAACAGCAGGATGGCGCCGAGGATCGGGCCCTCGAACGTGCCGAGGCCGCCGACCAGCACCATGAAGATCATGTAAGCCGACCACTGCACGCTGAATATGGAGCCAGGCTCGATGAACAGCGTGTTGGCGCCGATGAGCACGCCGGCCGCGCCGCAGCCAAAGCCGGCGAGCACGAACAAAAGCCGCTTCCGAGCGCCAACGCGCACTCCAAGCGAGCGCGCAGCGTCTTCGTCGTCGCGAATTGCTTGCAATGACACTCCTAGCGGAGAGCGCAGCAGGAAAAAGAGAGCAGAGAGAAAAATGAACGTGAATCCCAGCGCCAGCCAGAACGTGTACGCCTGGCGGAAATTGGGCGCGAACTGGTTCAGCTGGATGAGTGAAATTCCAGTCCCGGCGCCCAGGTTCTGATCGAGCCGGACGAGAATCGAGATGACTTCGGCGATCACCCACATGCCGATCGCGAACTGCGCAGCCCTCAGGCGCAGAGCAAGGAATGAGATGGGCACCGATATGACTCCCGCCACCAATGTCGCCAGGACCATCGCGGGATACGGGCTGACGCCCAACCCGGCGAAGAACACCGTGCCGTAGGCCCCGATGCCGATGAACGCCTGCTGGCCGACCGACAGGAGTCCGCCATAACCCGCGAGCGCGTTCCACATGGCGGCCAGGAGCACCAGGATCAGAAGGTTCGTGAGCTTCTGGACCACGTCGGTCTCGAACACCAACGGAACAGTCGCCAGCAGAGCGGCAATCGCGACCGTCGCGCCCGTGAAAAGCTTCGAGGTGCGGGTCCAACGCTGAACCCTCACCGTGCCGCCCTGAGGCTCAAGCGGCCGCCATACCGAGCGATCAGCACCACGAGAAACAGCAGGTGGCCCGCCAAAGCGGAGTACTCCGGATTGATCTGAGCACCCACAGTCTGAGCCACGCCCAGCGCGAGCCCGCCCAGCAACGTGCCCCACAGCGACCCCATTCCGCCGATTACGACCGCTTCGAATGCAAAGATCAGCTGCGTCGGTCCGCTGAGCGGATCGAACACAGAGCGAATGGCCAGGAAGAGCCCACCCAGGGCGGCGATTGCCACCGCGAGCGCTGTGGCCCGGGCGTAAACCCCGCGGCTGTTGATGCCGACAAGCTCGGCAGCGTCAGCGTCCTCGGCGGTAGCGCGCATCATCCAACCCGTACGCGTTCTCGAGAGAAACAGCTGCAGGGCCCCGAACACCAGCACCGCCACCACCAGGATCACGACGCCAAGCGCGGAAAACGAGAGGCCGCTCGTGACCTGCCAGCTTGAGGTGGTGATGGCACCTGCGTTGCCGCCGAGCGAACGAACGTCTGGCGAGAACTTGAGCAGCAGCAGGTTCTGGATCACTATCGACAGTCCGAACGTCGCAAGAAGGGGTGTCAGGATGCCGGATTTGAGGCTCCGCTCGAGGACTGTCAGCTGGAGGAGATAGCCGAGCGCGATCATCACGGGCAACGCCACGACGAAAGCAACGAAGGGTGACATGCCCGTGCTCTCGACGATGACGAAGACGACGTACGCACCCAGCACGGCGATGTCGCCGTGGGCCAGGTTGATGATCCTCATCACACCGAACATGATCGAAAGCCCGCACGCCAGCACTGCGTAGAAGGCTCCTAGGAAGATGCCCTGAACGACGGCATTGACGTAGGTCATGCCGGACGCTTCAATCCGAAGTACGCCTCGACTACCCGGTCGCGATCCAGTGAAGCGGACGCACCCTCCAGCACGATGCGCCCTTCGAGCATGCAGATCACGCGGCCGGTCACCTTCAGCGCCCGCGTCAGGTCTTGCTCGACGAGCAACACGGTGGTGCCTTCGCTGATGATTTCTGCCAGCGAGCGGTAAACAGCGTCGACGACGATCGGCGCCAGCCCCAACGAGACTTCATCCAGCAGAAGCAGCCGCGGATTGCTCATCAGCGCCCGCCCGATCGCGACCGCCTGCTGCTCCCCGCCTGACAGGTTGGCGGCCGCCATGTGTCGTCGTGGCTGGAGCAGTGGGAACGCTTCGAGCACCGATTGCACGTTCCACCGGCCTCGGCCCACCGCGGCGACGCGGAGGTTCTCCTCGACGGTCAGGCTGGGAAACAGCCGGCGGCCTTCGGGCACGAGTGCGATCCCGAGTGACACCCGGCGGTGGGCCGGCAACGAAGTGACATCGACGGCGGCGAAAACCACTCGGCCGCCGTGCGGCCTGTGTGCTCCGGCGATCGCCCTGAGCAAGGTGGATTTGCCTGCCCCATTGGCGCCGATGAGGGCAACGGTCTCGCCCTGCGCCACCTCGAAGGAGACTCCTCGCACGGCTTGCAGCAAGCCATACCGGCAATCGATGTCCTCGACCGTCAGGAGCGTCATGAGCCGCCTCCCAGGTAGGCGTCGATCACGGCCGCGTGGGCGACGACTGCCTCCGGGGCGCCCTCGGCGATGATGCGGCCCCCATCCATGCAGACGAGCCGGCTCACGACCTGCATGAGCAGGTGAACGATGTGCTCGATCCACATCACGGCGATGCCGCGCTCGCGCAGTTCCGCCACCATCTCCACGAGCGCGGCGGTCTCCGCATCGGTCAGCCCGCCACCGATCTCATCGAGCAGAAGGACCGAGGGTTCGACGGCCAGCGCGCGGGCAAGCTCTAGACGTTTGCGCTGCAAGAGGCCCAGGCTTTCAGCCCGCCGGTTGGCCAGGTGGGTCAGCCCGGTCTGGTCCATCACATGCACGCAGAGGTCATAGGCTTCGGCGCCCCGCCGCCGGCCACCCGCCGTCGCGCCCACGAGAACGTTCTCGAAGACGCTCATGCCTACAAACGGCCGCGGCACCTGGTGTGTTCGGGCGACACCCAGCCTGCATCGGTCGGCGGCGCCTCGGGATGTGACATCTCGACCGCGGAAATCGACGACGCCGGAGTCTGGCGCGAGCGCGCCCGACAGGACGTTCAGCAAGGTGGTCTTGCCGGCGCCGTTTGGCCCGACGATGCCCACCGCCTCGCCCTCCATGAGCGAGAGGTTGACGCCGTCCAGCACTACGACGGCGCCGAAGCGCTTGCGAACGTCCACCGCGGCGAGAACCGCCGCCGCCACGTCTAGCCCTGGTATGGCTGCAGGGTCGACGCGACG
>JBGQGI010000190.1:0-4146 GCA_041497375.1 Candidatus Dormibacteraceae bacterium
AATCGGCTATTCGTATCTCGCCTACCGGCCGAGCGCAGTAGAGACAAGCTTCACCGGTGTGTTGCGCGAACACCGCGGCAAGGGCCTCGCCCGAGCGCTCAAGCTGGAGACGCTGTTCCAGGCACTCGATCTCGGTGTCACCGCCGTCGAAACGGACAACGACTCAGAGAACGCACCGATCCTTCACATAAACGAGGAGCTCGGTTACGAGGAGATGCCCGGCAGGCTCGAGTTCCACCGCAAGCTGGCCTAGTATTTCGTCCGCGTTTCGCAAGTGGATGCGGCTCGGGCGCCGACGACCCACTGCGGGTCAGTTATCGCTAGCTCAGCAGGGCGGGCGCCTCATCGAGGACGTCTGACTTGACCTTCTCAACCGTCCCGGCTGGGTGCTGAGGCGGTGAATAGACGGTGAAGAGCTTCATCGCCTCATCGCCTGAGTTTCTGACGTTGTGCACGCTCCCGGCAGGGACGCAAAGTGCCTCGCCTTTGACGAAAGGCGCGGCCACCCCGGCCATGATGGCCTCTCCCTCACCCTTCACGGCGTAGATGAACTGGTCCACCTCGTGGACCTCCTCCCCGATTTCCTCGCAAGGCCTCAGCGCCATCACGACGAGCTGGCTGTGGACGCCTGTAAAGAGCACCTGTCGGAAATTTGAGTTTTCCTTGGCGATATCCTTCAGCTCGATTCTTAAGGTTTCCATCACAACTCCTCCTCAACCAAATCTGTTCACAACGGCTTGAACGAGGTGTCAAACATGGCCGCGGGACCGACCGTGTCGTCCCAGACGTAGTCCAGGCGGGTCACGACGTCGACCACACCGTCCAGCTCTCTCGTCAAGCGAGTCAAGATTTCAACGTCGCTCTTGCGATCCACCTCGCCCAAGAGAGTGACGACGTTGCAGCGAACGTCGACCCTGACTCCTTTGGCCGAGGACAACACAACGGCTGGCAAGAGGGTACCGGTGATCTCGGCGCGCAGCTCCGCGTCAGTTCGAAGGAACACTTGAAGCAGGTTGCTGCGGCTGACTATGCCGGCGATGCGGCCGCGCTTGTCGACCACCACCAGGCGCCGTACGTTCTTCGTCTGCATCATTCGAGCAGCCTCGCTAAGCGGGACGTCGGCCCCGACGGTGATCGCCGGAGAGGTCATCACCTGCGACGCGACGGTTCCCTCGGCCTTCGCCCTCTCGTGGCGCCGCTTCCGAAAGTGGAGCAGATCCTCTTCTGATTCCAGCTCGTGGCGGCGCTCCTTGAGCAGCAAATCGGCCTCCGAGACGATCCCGATCGGAATCCCCTGCTGGTCCACGATCGGTATCGCGCTGACCTTGTTTTCTTCAATGAGGCGAACCAGGACCTTGAACGGCGCCTGCGGAGTCGCGACGTGGACGTGAGTTGTCATGACGTCAGAAACCGTCCGATGCCGCGGCATCGCCGACCTTGCCACGCTCAACTCTTCATTCGCTCCGCAACGAGCACCGGAAGCGCGGCAGTGTGCAGGAGACCGTGAGACACCGAGCCCAAAAGCAGGCTTCCGAGGTCGCCCATCCGGCTGGAGCCGACCACGATGATGTCGGCCTTCCAGTTGGCCGCTATCTCCGCTACTGAATCCACGACCGGGCTGGTGTGCGCAACCACGCCCTGAGCCTTGACGCCGGAATCCTTGAGAATCCCAAGGGCGCTTGCCATCGTGGCCTGGATCTCTGCAGGTGATTCGACGTATGCGAAGCCCTGGGCACCGACTATGGTCTGGGCCACGTGGACGACCATCACCTCTGAGTTAGGCGCGGGCGCCGCGGCGATGGCGGCACGCACGCAGGGGGCCACGTCTTCTCCGCCTGCAATCGCTACCAGCACTCTGCGCGGCTCGCTCGCTTTGATGGCTTGCCGCTCTCGCACAATCAGCACGGGACAATCGACCGCCGACAACACGTGGTGGCTGACGCTGTGGTGGAAAATCGACTGCCAGTCGGACAGGCCGCGTGAGCCCAATACAACCAGGTCCGCCTGGAACTCTCGCGCAACGAGCGCGATCGTCTCCGCGACCCGGTCCGCGGTCGCCTGGCAGATTCTGGCCTCGGCAGCCATACCAGCTTCCCGAAGGGTCGCCACCGTCTTGATGACCCGGCGCCCAGCTTCAGCTCGGCCCTCAACATCCAACATGCCGTTGTGCTTGTAGATCTCCAGGTTCCAGACGTGCACCGCGAGGACCTCGGCCGATCCGGGGCGGCCGAGAGCGATCGTCGCCTCGACAGCCGCCTCCGCCTGCTCGCTGCCATCGGTCGCCAGGAGGATCTTTTTGAAGCCTTTACTCGTATTCACGGATACAGCGTTCCATGCGTCACCGCGCGGCCATAGGGCCGATGGTCCCGAGATGCAAAGGTCACCTGGCGGCCTGCGCAGGGAACCACCGCTTGGCGTAGATTCGCGAACGATGGCCGAGCGCCGCGATCCGAAAGACGCACTCCTGGAGGCGGGCCTCACCCTTGCCTCCGAACTGTCGCTGCCTATCGTGCTGCAGCGGATCGTCGACCTGGCCGTGGAAGTGACTGACGCCCGCTACGGAGCTCTGGGGGTGATCGGCGCGGGCGCCGAGCTGGTCGATCTCATCACCACGGGGATCTCCGCCAAGCAAAGGCGGGCCATCGGGGCCCTACCTCGAGGGCGAGGGGTCCTGGGGCTCCTGATCCAAGAACCAAAACTGATTCGCGTGAGGGACATCGCAAGCCAGGCGGCGTCCGTCGGGTTTCCACCCAACCACCCACCTATGCACTCGTTTCTCGGCGCGCCGGTGCAGGCGCTGGGCAAGGTCTACGGAAACATCTACCTGGCCGAGAAGCGTGGGGCCCTCGAGTTCGACCTCGAAGACGAGCGCTCGCTGCACGTTCTCGCGACCCAGGCCGGGGTGGCAATTGCCAACGCTTCCCTCTACCAAAAGACCCTTTAGCGAGAGCGATGGCTCGAGGCGCAGCACGAGATCACCACCGATATCCTCGAAGGTGCTGACGCCGCCAGGGTTTTGACCTCCGTCGCCGAGCATGCTCGCGACCTCGCAGGCGCCAATGCCGCGGCGATTGTGACAACCTCCTCGACCCCAGGCCAGCTCGTCGTGGCGGCTGCGGTCGGAGCATTTGCAGAGCAAGTCATTGGACAGGCGCTCCCGGCAGCGAATTCGATTTCCGGCGCCGTCATGGAAACCGGCCAGCCTCTCCACACTGACGATGCGAGCACCCACAGCCATGGTTACCAGCCGCTCATCCAGCTAGGACACGTAGGCCCGGCCATATTCGTGCCGCTGCGGGTCGGGGGCCGCTCCACCGGCACCCTGATGGTTGCGAACACCAGGGGCGGGAACCGTTTCGACGAGAGCACGATCAGCCTGGTCGAGACCTTTGCAGACCAGGCCTCTGTGGCTATCGGCTATGGGCGGGCGCAGGCAGAGGTGCGCCGCCTGGAGCTTATGGACGAGCGCGAACGCATAGCCAAGGAGCTACACGATGGCATCATCCAGTCCCTCTTCGCGGTTGGGATGGGACTGCAGGGCACCGCGCTGATGGCGGGGTCACCGGAGACAACGGCTCGAATCGAGAGTGCCGTCGGCGAGCTCGATCGGGTGATTCGAGACCTGCGGAATTACATATTCGGGCTGCGGCCGGGCATCCTCGCAGACCGCCAGCTTGACCAGGCGCTTCGCGAGCTCGGCGAGGACATCCAGAAGCGATCCTCCTTCCGGGTCGAGGTCCACGTCGACGGTGAGGTGGCTGCCCTCATTTCCTCTCGCTCCCACCAGATCGTGCAGATGACCCGCGAGGCCCTATCCAACGTCGCACGCCATGCGCAGGCCAAACAGTCGGTGGTTCGCCTGGCACGCACGGGAAAGACCGCGGTGCTGACGATCGAGGACGACGGGGTGGGGTTCGACGTACGCGGCGACTCGGCGGGCAATGGGCTGCGCAACATGCGCGAGCGTGCGACCGCAATGGGCGGCTCGCTACGCGTTTCGAGCAAGGCGGGCAAAGGCACCAGCCTTCGCTTCACCTTCCCGATCTGATTTCTGGGCAGGGCCGATCGGCCCTATCTCACCAGGGCAGCCGGCTGTGCAGCACCCATGGGCTGGATGCGACCATTAAGGGGTGGCCAAGGACCAGC
>JBGQGI010000191.1:0-4146 GCA_041497375.1 Candidatus Dormibacteraceae bacterium
CGACGCTCCCCACCGCCTCTCGCCGCCGATCTGCATCGGGACGTCGGTCCGGGCGTCGGTGAGCTCGGCCAGCCGCGCTTTGAGGCTCTTGCGGTGCGAATCGCCGGGGGCATAGGCTCGAATCGGCTCATTGACGGGAGTTGGGACTTTGAAGTGTCCGTCCGCGGTCATGTCACACCCCTGGAGTAGAAGACCCTACCGGCGCCACCACCGATGATGCCGGAAAACAGGTGTCAGGCGTAAGCCGGCGCAATCCTGCGTAACCCGGGCCCGTATCCCCGTTGACCGCGTCAGTACTTCTCTAGGAGGCACAGCGGTGGCTGTCGGCTATTCCCCTGCCCGATACACGGGCGTGTCAGATCGGGTCAGGCAAACCGTGCTGTTGCTTCAGCGGCGGGGCTATGCGCTCACGCCGTCCCGCCTCGGCGACCTGTGCCTGGGCGGTCCGCTGTCGGAAGACGAGGTTCGGTGGGCGGTTGCAGCCTCACCTCAGCTGACCATCGCCGAGGGCCTTGTCGTCGAGCGCACCGCGATGGCCAGAGTTGCCGAGATCAACGCTCGAGCTGCCGCGCACGAGTCGGATTCGGCGGCCTATGTTCCGATGACCGCGCGCTTCATCAGCGCGCTCGTCGTGGTGGCCCCGTTCATTCGCAGCGTTTCGGTGGCCGGTTCGCTCGCGAGCGGGGGCTTCCGCGCGTCAGACGACGTCGACCTCAACCTGATAGTCGATGACGGGCACCGCCACATCGCTTACGTGGCGGTCAACGTGCTCGGCCTACTTCACGCGCTCGCGTACCGCACCAAGCCTGTCGACGACCTCACGCGGAGGCCCATCGCACCTCGCTTGATGACCGCGAATCTGATCCTCGAGGTGTCGCAGTGCCACCCACTCCAGCGGCAAGACGTGGACATGGCCTACGAGCTGCTGGTCGCCGAGCCGGTCTTCGGCCTTGACGCCGTCGACGACGTTCTCGATTCCAACCCGGCGCTTGTCGATCACTTTCCGCAGCTGGCAGACAAGCGCGGCCCGCTGCAGATCGATCCGCCGCGATGGCGCTTGCCCACCTCGTTGTTTCCAACGTTTCTCGATGGGGCCGCGCGCCGCATCGGTCTTGCGGCCTGGCGATACATGCAGTGGACGCGGCGGCGTCATCCCGCGGCGCTGGCACGAGTTGAGTACGTCAGATCGACCATGCGCCCATACACCCTGTTCGATGATCCTGCCCGATCGTGATAACCGTAATCGCGGTCGCGACGATAGCGCTGACCAGCATCGCCCTCTTTTCGTTTGGAGCAAACCTCCTCTTCCTCACCTGGCGAGCAACCCGTCTTGCGCCGCGCGCTCGCCAGCCGGTCAATCGTGGGAGCGAGCCTCGCGTCTGCGTCCAGGTTCCGATCTACAACGAGCGCTACGTGGCCGAGCGCGTGCTCGACGCTGTGTGCGAGCTGGACTGGCCTCGCGATCGCTTCGAGGTGCAGGTCCTTGACGACTCGGACGACGAGACCGTCGCGATAGTCGCCCGCCGTGCGGCCCATTGGCGGCGCCTGGGAATCGACGTGACTCATGTCAGGCGCGCGTCGCGCGAGGGCTTCAAAGCGGGTGCGCTCGCACATGGCATGAACCTCACGAGCGCGCCTTTCATTGCCATCTTCGACGCCGACTTCACGCCGCCGCGGGACTTTCTCCACCGCACGTTGGGAGTCTTCGACGATCCGACGATCGGCTTCGCTCAAGCCCGCTGGGGACACCTGGACGAGGGCTACTCATGGTTTACCCGACTGCAAGCGTTTGCCCTCGACTTCCATTTTCTGATCGAACAGGCGGTCAGGTCCTCCGACGGGTATTTCACGAACTTCACAGGCACCGCCGGCGTGTGGCGTCGTATCGCAATAGAAGATTCGGGCGGGTGGAGCGCCGACACGTTGACCGAAGACCTGGACCTCAGCTACCGCGCGCAGCTTCGCGGCTGGCGGGCCGCCTACCTCGAAGACGTGGTGGTCCCCGAGGAGCTTCCCGTCTCGTTTGACGCGTACCGACGTCAGCAATCGCGCTGGGCCACGGGCAGCTTTCAATCGGCATTCAAGCTCTTGATTCCGGTCCTGCGGAGCAGGACCAGGCCCGCCGTGAAGCTGCAGGCCACCCTGCATCTCGTGGCGTACGGCGTCGGACCTGTCATGGCTCTTCAGCTCGCGTGCTACCCGTTGCTGCTGCTGGGGCCGCGCTTTGAAGCGCTGCCGTGGCAGATCGCCGACGCCGGGGTCCTTTTCGTGATGATGGGGATCTCACCCTGGATCGGTTTCACCGTCGCGCAGATGAGGCGCGGGCGGCCGTGGTGGGCGGCGCTGCCGTCGTTGGTATGCCAGCTCGTGGGCGCCGGCATGTCGTTCACCGTGATCCTCGCGCTGATTCGGGCAACTCGCAGCGGCGGCGAGTTCGTGCGCACTCCGAAGCACCAGATAGTGGAGCGGGGCCAGGAGTGGCGCAACCAGGCCTACGTTCGCGTGGGCGACCCGCGGGCGATTGGTGAGGCGGCCCTCGGCGCCGGGTCGCTGACCATGGTGCCGTTCGCTGCGGCGCAGGGGCAGTGGCTGGTCGCGATCTACTCGATCCTCTTCGCTCTCGGATTCCTGACAGTCGCCGGACTGACCGCTGTTGACTTCCTTGAGGTCGTGACGCTGCGCAACCTGGGGCGCCGCGCGCTGGCGAGCCTTCGTGTGGCCGCCCCTGCCCTGGGCCTGATGACGGCGTGCGGGGGCCTTCTACTGCTGGCAGCGCAGATGCCGGAAACGTTCGAGGACGGATACGGCCACTGGCTCATCGCTGCGAACCTGGCTTCGACCGGCCAGCTGAAGGATCCGATTTTCGGGATGCAGGACACGTGGCTGCCCGGCTACCACGTGCTGGCGGCTGCGGTGCTCAAAATCTTTGGGCTCTGGTCCCTCGGCGCTCTCAAGATCATGGGCGCAGCGATGGGCCTTGCGACCCTCGCGCTCGTGTACGCCCTTGCGCCCAACGGCCGCCAGGGCCGGCTGGCCGTTGCGTTGCTGGCGCTCAACCCGGTTTTCCTTTTCACTTCGGGCTCCTCGGTGGTCGAGCCGCTCCTGACTGCCCTGCTCACCGCCGGCGCGCTGGCCGCAGTGCGCGGCCGCATGAAGCTCGCCGCACTGCTCGCGGCACTGGCCTGTGTGACAGCAACCAAAGCTTGGATCTGGGTTGGAGCGGTTGTCGTCCTCGTAATTGCTGAGCATCTGTTCAGAAGGATCCCTCTGGTCGGCCGGGATACGGGCATCGCCCGGCAACGGCCAGCGCAACAAGCCGCTTTCGCCTGGGCGATTCCTGCGGTCGCTCTGCTGGCCTTGATGCAGCTGGGTTTCGGCCCGGCCAGCCACTCCTTGGCCCGAGGCTCTGTCGAGGTCTTGTCCGCGACAGCGCGCGGCAACATCCCGGGCGATGCGATCGGGCGGCTGATTGAGCTCACCGGTGGGTTTGGTCTGGCGGCCCTACCAGTGTTCGCGCTCGGGACGGTCGGCCTGCTGGGCGCTCTGCGGAACGCGGAGTCGCGGGCACGGGCGACGTCGCGTTTCCTGTACGTCCCCGCTCTCGTCTATCTGGCGGCTGTTGTCGGACTGGTCACGATCGGCGCGTACACCGGCAGTCATCGCTACCTCTACCCTGCCTTGCCCGCCCTGGCCCTGCTGGCTGCCGGCGCGCTGGAACGCATTTCAACCCCGCTCCGCCTAGCCGCCGTCTCTGCTGGAGGACTGCTGGCTATCGGCTTCATACCGGTGTTCGCCGGCTTTGCCGCTGACAACGCAGGACTCGTCGCGGTCGGCAAGGCCGCAGGTGGGACACCAGGCATACTGCTCACCGACTCGCCTGTGGCCGCCTTCTACAGCGGCAAGTCACCTTCCGAGCTCACCGGCTCGCAGAATCTACCGGCGGACCGCAACGCGGCGATCGCCTGGCTGCGCGCAAACAAGATCACTGAGCTGGTTCTGGAAGACATCAGCTATTACCGCGCTACGGCGGTCTTTCCAGACCTCGTAGCCGGCACTGGAAATCCTCTCTTCGGTTGGCTGGGAGACCAGGCTGAATACCGGGTGCCCAACGGCAAGCCGGTCTATGCGTACCGTTTTGGGGACGGC
>JBGQGI010000192.1:0-4134 GCA_041497375.1 Candidatus Dormibacteraceae bacterium
GAGATGGCCGAGCGCGAGCCAGAACATGAAGAGGTAGGCGGTTGGGCTCGACTCGGTGGTGTAGCGGTTGTCCCACGACCAGGCCCCCTCCCATCCCTGCCGCATCTTGGCGAGGTACGTGTTCGCGTCATCCCCCAGGTAGAAGAAGCCCATGAACACCTGGTCGTGCGGCTGCACCGCGTACGCATAGAGGTAAGGAATCGCCGTGACGACAGCGAGTGCGAGCCCTGTCAGCAGCGGAACGCGCCACGATCCCAGCGACGCCGCTGGGCTGTAGGCCGCCCTTTCTACTTTCTTCGCGTCCATCGCCTCAAGCTCAACCGCAGGACCGTCAACAGCGCTCTCCGGACTTCTCCCTGGGAGACCTTCGAAGCGCCGGCCACTCGATCCTCGAAGCGGATCGGCGTTTCGACCACCTGGTACCCCAGCTGGCGGGCGCGGTAAACCATCTCGATTTGAAATGAGTAGCCCTGCGACACGACCTCATCGAGCTGGATGTGCGTAAGCAGGTCGCGCGTGTAGCACCGATAACCGGAGGTGCAATCGTGGGTGGGAAGCCAGAGCAGGAGGCGGCAGTAGACGTTGGCCGCCCAAGACAGCAGATAACGATAGAAGGGCCACCCGACCACCTCGCCGCCGCGGATGTAGCGCGAGCCGATCGCCAGGCCTCCGCTGCTTCGGGCGGCGGCGACGATCGCCTCGAGATTGCCCGGAAGGTGCGACCCGTCTGCGTCCATCTCGACGAACAGGGCAGACCCGCCGGCAAGTCCGATTTTGAAGGCGTCCTCGTAAGCGCTTCCGAGACCCAGCTTGCGGGGCCGGTGCAGCACACGAATGCTTGGATCGGCCGCGGCCAGGCTGTCGGCGAGCTCGCCGGTTTTGTCTGGCGAGGCATCGTCGACGATCAGCACGTCGTGGCCAAGCCGTCTGACGCCGGCCACCACCTTCTCGAGGTTCAGCCGTTCGTTGAATGTGGGCAGGACGACGAGCACCTCGGTTGGCGGGACCTTCTGAGGGGGGACGTCCTGCTGAGGGGGGACGTCCCCCCTTAGGGCATCCGGCCTGGCAGAGCCAGCTCCGGACGCACCCCCCTGCCTAGAGTCGGCGGGTTTGGCAGAGCCAGATCCCGGCGCACCCTCCCTGCTGTCCCCGACGCTCACCGCTTGAACCTGACCCTCACCACGTGCTTGAACATGTCGATCGAGCTTCGAATCGGCAACACCTTGGTGGGAGCGGAATGTCGCCACACCACCGGCACCTCCACGATCTTCACGCCCCGGCGCTTCGCCAGGTATAGAACCTCGGGGTCGTAGCCGAATCCGTCGGTGGTGAGAGCGGCAAAAACTGGTTGCGCGACGTCCGCCCGAAAGAGCTTGAACCCACATTGCGTGTCCCAGATACCGGGTAGCAGGACAGCCTGCACTATCAGGTTGAAGACCTTGCCCATCAATACGCGGTAGATCGGTTGGGCAATCTCGACTCGGGATCCTTTTACCGCACGTGATGCAATCGCCACGCCGGCGCCCGCCCGCACGGCGGCCTCAAGCTTTTCAAGCTCTTCGATTGGAGTGGAGAGATCAGCGTCCGTGACCAGGATCTGCGCGCCGCGCGCGACAGCGACCCCAGCCGCCAGCGCCCGTCCCTTGCCGCGATTCGCAGGCAGGGCTTCGAGGCGAACCCTGCTGCTGCGCGCGGCGGCGGCCTCCATCACCTCTCGGGTGCCATCGATGCTGCCGTCATCGACGATTATCAGCTCGTAGTCAAGCCGCCGGCCGTCGAGGTAGCGCTCGATCTGCTCGATGGTGCGCGGCAGCCGCTGCTCCTCGTTATAGGCAGGGATCACGACACTCAACGCGGGCGCTGATGCTCCGGCCATGGCTGCGAATCGTAGCAACGGTATGAGATGGAACCAGTCGGTTCCCTCTCATCGAGCGTGCGGCTTCGCCGCAGGCTCTGCTCACCTTCCCGGGATTGGATTGATGACGAACTGGTTTCTCCACGCCACGTTCGGAGCCTATCGGGACAAAGTCATGGCCGGGGGGACCCCGGCCAACCCGGCCACGCCAGTGGACTAGCCGGAGCGCAGGACCCGCACTGCATAGATTGGAAGGACGGCCATTCGGCGGATTCGCCACGGCTGGCGGATGAGCCGAAAAAGCCACTCGAGCCCGGCGCGTCGCATCCATACAGGAGCTCTTGGGACGCGACCCGTGAGGTAGTCGAATGCGCCCCCCACCCCCATCGCAACCGGGACGCCAAGCGAATCGCGCATGCGGTCGATCCACAGCTCCTGGTTCGGGTGCCCGTACGCAACCAGCAGCACATGCGGCCTGTAGTTGGTGATCAGCGCCACGGTCTCGGCGTCAGAAGAGGCAGCAGGTGAGCCTGCATGAGCGGCGACCTCGAGACCCGGATGCTCGGCCCGCAGCCGTGAAGCCAAATCGGTCGCCACACCTTCAGCGGCGCCAAGGAGGAACAGCCGGAGATCCCGACGGGCGCAGAGCGCTGCCAGGGGCGGGATGAGGTCGACGCCAGTCACCGGCTCGCGAATTGTGCAGCCCTGGCGTCGAGCGGCCCAGACAACACCGCTGCCGTCGGCCAGGCACAGGTCGGCCGACTCGAGCACCCGCGCGAAGTCCTGGTCCACCCTCGCTCGCATCACGAACTCGGGGTTGACCGTCGCGACGAGGTGATGGCCGCCTGCCTCGACTAGCTGCCCGATCTGCTCAAGCGCCGCGATCATGTCAAGGCAATCGACGCGGACTCCGAGAACACGAACCTGGTCCATTGGCGTGATTATCATTCGCAGGTTGCTGACCAAGACGGTTGCCGTAGACCTGAACCCCGCAACCCGCGAGGTGGTTACGGGCACCGAGGTATTCGCTCGCGAGGTCGGTTCACGCCTCGAGGCGGCTGCGCCCGAGCTGCGCTGGCGTTTCTTCGCCTCGAGGCCGCGCGCCGGTCTCGGCGTCGACATGATGGTCGCGCCGTTCCCCCGGCTGTGGTCGCAGGTGCGCCTTCCGCTGGCCCTGGCTCGCGACCGCGCTGACCTGCTCTTCGTGCCGGCACACGCAGTTCCGTTTGCCTGGGTCGGCAAGGCGCTGACGGTTGTGCACGACCTGGCTTTCGAGCGCCACCCGAACGCATACTCCGCGTCCGAGCGCGCTTATCTTCAGCTCACTACGCGGTGGGCGGCACAACGCTGCCCTCTGTTAATCGCGATCTCCGAGTCCACCAAGGCGGACCTCGTGGCGCTCTACCACGTCAAGCCGGAACGTATTCGTGTCGTGCCCCTTGGCGGCGGTGAGGTGGTGCACCGTCCGGTCGCGCCTGCATCGCGGCTGGGAGAGCTCGGCCTGCGCGGGCCGTTCGTGCTCCAGGTGGGCCGCATCGAGGCTCGAAAGAATCAAGCTGCAGCACTCGCAGCGGTCGAGAGGATGGATGGCGTCACGCTCGCTGTGGCCGGACCCGAACGCGATGAGGCGCTCGCGGCGCGCTTGCGCTCTTCGCCCAGGTGCCGAGTCCTGGGGAGGGTCGACCAGCCAACCCTCGAGCTTCTCTACAAGCAGGCCGCAGCCGTCGTCGTGCCGAGCCTCTACGAGGGGTTCGGGCTGCCGGTCATCGAGGCGATGTCGCGCGGCAAGGTGGTGGTCGCGGCGGCCACGTCGTCGCTGCCAGAAGTCGGCGGCAACGCAGCGCTTTACGCAGACCCCGCGGACCCCGAAGCGCTCGCGCGGGCGCTCGAGATCGCGCTCGGCGACAAGGCGCTGCGAGCGAAGCTCGCACGCGCCGCGCGAACGCGAGCTGCCCAGTTCACGTGGGACCGGTGCGCCGCGGGCGTCGTCGCGGTCATCCGGGAGCTGGTGGCCTGACCTCCCTCGTCAGGCGGTCTTGGCCGCTCGATCGATCGACCGCCACGTGAGCTCAGCTGAGCGCGACCAGCTGAACTGAGCCGCACGCAGAACGCCGCGCCGCTTGAGGTCAGCGGCCAGGTCCGAATCGCCAACGACTTTCCCGAGCGCTTTGCGCCAGGCCTCGGGATTGTCCGCCGGCGCGATCAGGCCGGCGTCCCCGACGAGCTCGGGCAGGCTGGCCCGGTCCGAAACGACAACCGGGGTCCCGCACGCCATCGCC
>JBGQGI010000193.1:0-4064 GCA_041497375.1 Candidatus Dormibacteraceae bacterium
CCTGGCTGCGGTTGGCCCACCGGTCGCCTTTGAACCGGTATTCGCTGCACGTCGTCCCCCGGGCAGTCGCGACTGCGATGTAGGTGAGCCCGACGGGCTTCGAGCCCTCGGCAGCCGGCCCCGCGATTCCGGTGATCGACGCCGCGAGCTCGGTGCCGAATTTCGAACGGACGCCGTCGGCCATCGCGATCGCGACCTCCCGGCTGACCGCTCCGTGCCGTGCCAGCAGGTCGGCGGGCACCCCGAGCTGGGCGCGCTTGACCTCGTCCGCATAAGCGATGACGCCGCCCAGGAAATATGCGGAGCTGCCCGGCTGGTCCGTGATGAGGGACCCGAGCAGGCCGCCTGTGCACGATTCCGCCACGGCAACTGTCAGCCGCGACTTGGTCAGGAGACTGCCCAGCTCCCTGGCCAGGGGATCCACCGGCGACTCGGAGCCCGGCGCTCCGCCGCTGGGCGACGAGCGATGGTTTGCGCCGCCCGCGGGCCAGAGGACGTACCGGAACCGCCACATGTAGTCGATGCCGCTGCCGATCGTGAAGATGATCGCGACGCCAACCGCCAGCTCCGCGAACGGCACCAGCGACGGGTACGGACGCTGCAGGATCAGCAGCACGACGGCCGCCATCTGCGTCATGGTCTTCGTCTTCCCCATCGGCGCCGCCGCTATGACCTGGCCCTGGCTTGCGCCGACCGAGCGAAGGATAGTGATCATCAGCTCCCGCGAGAAGATGAGCACGACGACCCAGGCGGCGACCAATCCCTCCTGCACCAGCACGATGAGGACGGAGAGGACGAAGAGCTTGTCGGCCAGCGGATCGAGGAACTTGCCCAGGTCGCTGACGAGCCCACGGCGCCGCGCGATCTGACCGTCGAGCGTGTCGGTGAACGAGAAGATGACAAACAGCCCAGCCGCGATCTGATCGTGACCTTCGAAGCGTGCGATGAGAAGGATCATCAGCACGGGGATCGCCGCCAGGCGGCTCAGCGTCAACGCGTTAGGCAGATTCACCTGTCCTTAGTTTGCGACGACGGCGCCCCGCCCACCCGCAGGTCGCCATCCGATCATTCGATTCCGAGACGCTCCAAAAGCTCGTCCACATCCGGCAGGTTCATCATCACCTCGCGCGATTTCGATCCCTGATACCCGCCGACCACGTGGTTCTCTGCCAGCTGGTCCACGATGCGGCCGGCACGCGAGTAGCCGACATTGAACTTGCGTTGCACCAGTGAGACCGACGCCGCACCTTCGGCAGCCACCGCTCGTGCGGCACGCGCGAACAGCGGGTCGAGCTTGCGCTCCGCGGTCTCGCCTCTCTCCCACGCCGTGCCCGCGCCCTCTTCGAGGATCTCCTCCATGTAACGAGGCGGGCCCTGCGACTTCCAGAAGTTGACGACACCCTCGACCTCGGGGTCGCTCACAAATGCGCCCTGGATTCGGGTGGGCTTGCCGGCATCTACCGGCTGGTACAGCATGTCGCCGCGGCCGAGCAGTTTCTCCGCGCCTCCCGAGTCGAGGATCACACGGCTGTCAACCTGCGATCCGACCGCGAAAGCGATGCGGGACGGGATGTTGGCCTTGATCAGCCCGGTGATGATGTCGGCGGACGGCCGCTGCGTGGCGATCACGAGGTGAATGCCCACGGCTCTGGCGAGCTGCGCTATGCGGCAGATGAGCTCCTCGATCTCGCCCGCCGCAACCATCATCAGGTCGGCGAGCTCGTCGATGACGATGACGATGTACGGAATCTCGCGGGCGAGCTTCTGCACCGCCTTCTCGTTGTAGGCGGCGATGTTGCGCACGCCTTCGGCGGAGAACATCTTGTAACGGCGGTCCATCTCAGCGACCGCCCAGCGCAGCGCGGCTGCGGCTTGATGCGATTCGACCAGGACCGGCAGCGCCAGGTGAGGCAGCCCGTTGTATCCCGTCAGCTCCACGCGCTTTGGGTCGATCAGCAAGAGGCGCATGTGGTCGGGTGTCATCTGGAAAAGTAGGCTGGTGATCAAGGCGTTGATGCACACGCTCTTGCCCTGACCTGTCGCGCCTGCGATGAGCAGGTGCGGCATTCGCGTGAGGTCGGCCACGATCGACGCCCCGGAGACGTCGTTGCCAAGGCCGAGTGCGAGCACGCGCGTGCCTTCACGGAACGCGGCCGTCTCCAGCACCTCTCGGATGGTAACCAGGCTGGCCGACTTGTTCGGAACCTCGATGCCGACAGCAGCCTTCCCGGGAATCGGCGCCTCGATCCTCAGCGGTGCTGCGGCGAGCGCAAGCGAGAGGTCGTTCTGGAGCGCGGTGATGCGCTTGACCTGAATGCCAGGTCCAGGCTGGAGCTCGTACTGCGTCACCGCCGGGCCGGGATTGACGCCGACCACCTTGCACGGGACGCCAAACGTTTCCAGCGTGCTCTCGATGATCTTCACGTTGCGCTTGATCTCGTCGGCCATTCGCTCGCGACGCGCCGTCACGGTGTCGAGCAGCGCAATCGAAGGCAGCTTCCATTCGATCTCAGGCAGGTCGTCCTCGGGCTCGGCGACGACGTGCAGCACAGCGGGTTCGGCCGGTCGCTCGGGGGCAGCAGAGGTGGTTGAATGCGCGACGCCCTCGTCAGCGCCCTCTTCGACCTCCCATGGAGGTGTGGGCTCAACCGCGGGCGGTGGTGTCGCGAAGCTGGCCGCCGAGCGCGCCAGCGCGGCCCCTTTGGATTGCCCGTTCTTCTTGATGTTTGGGGCGGCCGGAAGTGCCGGCGGTGATACCAGCCTCTCGAGCCGGTGGCGTTCCGCAAACGCCGCCCGCGCAGCCCGAATCACGGTCGCGATCAAAGCTCCAGGGCTGAAATGGACGGTCACGATGAGGCCGATCACCAGGCCCGCGGTGAGGAGCGCCCACGCTCCCCAGTGGCCGACGACCTGTTCGACCACCTGATCGACGCCGTGCCCGGCCGAACCCCCGGCGCTTGCGGCCAGGTCGAAGAGACCGATCAGCGAAACCACGGCGACGCCCCCTGCCACGAGATCGACCGGGCGCGGACGGGGGGCTTTCGGCCAGATCAGATACGTGCCAAATGCCAGCGCGACCCCGACCGGAACGAACCATGCGCGGCCGAACGAGGCAATGAGCCAGTCATGCACGCCGGCAAGGATCGAACCGGCGTTGCTCGCGATGGCGAGAAGGCTGAGGAGTGCGGCCAGGATGAGGAGGACCCCGGCGATCTCGCGACCTTGGCGTGGCGTCAGGCTGGGCCTGGACGGACCTCTGGTCCTCTTGCTTCGGGTGCTGCGAGGACGCGAAGATGCAGCGCGGCGCGCGCCGTTGGCGGATCGTGAGCTTCGTGTGGTGGTGCGACGCATTCTGCGGACCTCGGGCCGTAGGGCATTCTACAGCGGGTAGACCTTTCCCAAAGTTCGTGCATGCACCGCCGTCCCCACCCGGCTGCGCCCGCTTCGCGAGCGGAGCCGCCCTCCCCTGCGAGCGGGGAGGGGCGCGTCCGGCTTCAGGCCAGACGTAGGAGCGATACTCTCCGCGTGGCTGTCGATCCGTTCGCCGAAGCCGAGCTGCGTTATCGAGACCTGGTCGAGGAACGCCGCATCGGGACGCTGCAGGCCAGAGCCTTTCGCGTCGCGGTGCGCGACCTGGCGGTCCTTGATGGCGAGGGGCGGCGCTGGATGTTGGGTCCCGAGGATGGCATCTGGTATCGCCGAGAGCGTGAGCGTTGGCTGCAGGCTGACCCGCCTCGACGTCTTGTCTGCTCGTCGTGCGGCCACCACAACCTGGGAAGGCACAGCTTTTGTGTCGAGTGCGGCCAGCGCCTGAATAGGTGAGGGTCGGTGGTACACGCGACGCATGCAGCAACTGACGCGTGGTGGCGGGGCTGGGAAGAGGGTGTCGGAGGTGTTTGGCAGTCGTTAGCGGACTGCCCGCAGGTAGGCGGCCTGGGGTAGAAATTTAGCTCCAAAATAGGCGCTGTTAAGGGCGTTTTTGTATTGATTTCGAATACGAAGTTGCTAAAATACGAACATGCGTTCTATGGTGGATTTCGGGCACCAAACTAGCCCCAACCACA
>JBGQGI010000194.1:0-4015 GCA_041497375.1 Candidatus Dormibacteraceae bacterium
TAATAGTGCCTCGCATAGGTTCCAAGCGGCTGTCTGTCGCGCTTGAGCAGTTCCACTTTGCTGTGAATGGCGAACATCTTCTCGACGAAGGTCCGCCGGAAGTGCAGCAGGCGCATCGAGAACGGCCCCTCGTCCTCCGCTCCGAGCGACAGGCTGACCTCGTGCAGGTACTGACCCACGTATGAGCGCAGCTCGATGACGGTCGTGGGCTCCCGCCCGCTGGCGGTACCCGCCTCGAGTAGCACTCGGTTTGCCACTTCGCCGGGGCCACCGAAACGCTGGACGTAGGAGAACCGGTCGTTGCGCCCGAATCCACCGATGGTCTGGCTCTCGTTTGGCAGGAAGGTCAGCGCCGGGTGCGCGCCGACCCTGTCGCGGAGCTGCTTGAGCTCCCGATCGATGGCCCTGCTTCCCAGCGCAGGGTGGAACGCGGCCGGGTCCAGGAAGAGGTCGACGTCTTCCGAGAACCGCCGCAGCAGGTTCCACCCCTTCGTGAGGCTCGTGCCGCCCTTGAAGATGACCTGGTCCCGAGCCGCGAGGGCGATGAGCCGCAGGGCCTCGGTGACGAAGTAGTCCTTCTCGATGATCGCGGCGCGCAGCCCCTGACCACGAAAGTGCTCCGCGGCGCGGAGGGTCGCCTGCTCGAAGTCGGGATGCTCGAACAGTCTCATGTCAGGGGCGCCCCTTGGCCTGCCAGCTGCGCGCGTGAGGTAGACCGGACAGCACGCCGAAGTCGAACCGCGAGGACGGATTGAGTGAGGCCCGCAGGCGGCGGAGGGTCGCGAACGGCTTTCCGAGCTGTTCAGCCATGGCTCCCAGCACCGCACGCACGCGCGGGGGCTCAGCTCCGGCGATCCTCAGGAGGCGATCGAGGCGACCGTTTTCGGAGAGCAGCGCCAGGGTTCGCTGGACCGTGTCGTCCTGGGTCAGCTCGCTGGTCTTCCCGCCTCGCCGCAGGAAGTCGAGCAGGGCCGCATCCTCATCCGAGAGGCCCGCCCAGGCCGCCGGGCGCCGGGCATGAATGACCGTGTCGCCGCCGACGAGCTTCCGGGGCAGGCTCATGGCGCTGGTGGCGAGCTCGCCGTGCCGCGCGCTCTGCGTCGTGAAGCCCAGGAGGTTGGCGGCGGCGATGCCCGAGGGGAAGAGCGTCCTGCCCCGGGCGGCGAGCTTCTGGATCGCGGCAGGGTTGGGGAGGCTCTTGCCGAACGGCGTCTCCCGGCCGCGGTAGTAGACTCCCTTGCTCAGGCGCTCGATCAACCCCTCGCGCGTCAGGCGCGACAGGGCCTGGGCGACGGCGGCGAAGGGAAGGCCCCGGAAGTCGTTCAGGCGCCAGAGCCGCTCGCCGCCGCGCCCGATCCGACTGCGGATCAGGGCGGCAGTGGTGCGCTTGCTGCGCGCCAGCCTGCTGTCGTTCATCGCCTCGAAAGGATTGCGAATTTCGCTATTTAGTGTCAAGTTTTATAGCAAAAAAACATGACTCGTTAACAGCGCTGGTTCTGTGCCGCGCCAGGTGCGTGCGGGCCATCTGGCATCGTCCCTGCCGAACGCGTCATCCGCAGAGATGACCTTGGCCGTACGGCAGCAGCCGCTCGCGTTCGACTGTTGGTGGCTGCAGGTTCTCGCGCATCGCTGAACGCCAGGACCGACTGGAAGTCGGTCGGAACGGCGCCGGTCCGGATGTCGTTCGCGAAGACCGGGTCGTACTGCAGCACGTTGGGGCCAGAGCGTGTGCAGGCGATCCTGGGCGAACGGGGCGCCGTGGGTGCCGCCCGGTGATGGTGAACGTCAGGGCGCCGTTCCGACGGGTAAACAAGGACGTCTTCGGGGTTCTTGTAGGGCAGGCAGGCCGAAGATCACGAAGTCGCGCGGGTGAAGCCGAGGACCTGGGCGTCGTCGCCGGCGCCGCGGGCGGCCACGGCGGCGGCGATGCGGCCCTGGGCCCCGGCGGCCGGATGAACGAGATGCAGATGGAGGTCGTCGACCAGACGAAGTGACCGGTCGCTGGATATCCGAGGTCGCACGGTGACCTGGAAGACGCGCCTGCTCCTCGTCGCGCCGCCGGCCATCCTCGGGATAGCCGCCTTCACCTTGATGGCGGTGAAGGATCGGACCTACGTTTCGAGCGGCGCTTACTCGCCAAGAGGCGAGCCGAACCGCGAGGTCGCGGTCGTCTACTACTCGCGCTCGGGCCACTCGGAAGCGGTGGTTCGATCCGATGGACGTTGGCCCCCTGCGGACCGCCCGCTACACCGAGCCCTTCTCGCTGGTCATCGCGCGGCTCGCGTACAAGGGGCGCGGCGGCCCGGAGCTGGCGTCGAGCGGTTTGGCGAGCGCGCATGAAGGGAGGGGCGTGGTCGAGAGGCGGCGCGGTCGGCGCCGACCGCAGGACACGCCGCCCGGGTTCGACCGGATCGCAGCGCCTACGCGCCCGCTAGGAACGAGTCGATGGCGGCGACCGGGATTCGAATCTGCAGCCCGACGCGCCGGTGACGGAGCTCGCCGGACTTCACCAGCGTGTACACCGTGGTCCGGCTAACATTGAGCCGGGCCGCCTGGCTACATGATCTCTCGACCCGCCTTGTGGTTCACGAGACCGCGAAGCTTCGACAGCTCGTCCTGCGTCGGCTTCCAGGTGCTCAGGTGCTCGAGCCGTCGCTTCGCGAACCTGTGCTCTGCGCCCACCACCTGTGCCTGCCGAAAACCTCATCCGTGCGAAATCGCTTGAGCCCCTGCGCCTTGCGCGGATAGCGTCGATGGGTGTGGAGCTTGATTCGGACCATCTTTGAGACTGCCAGATCGTCCTTTCGGGCGAAGCGTGAGCTCGCGCTGGAGAACCTCGCGCTTCGCCACCAGATCGGGGTTCTCACCCGCGCCCTCGGCGATCGACATCCTCGCTTCGGTAGGTGGGACCGCGCCTTGTGGGTAATCCTGGCCCGCCGTTGGCAGCCGTGGCGGTACGCCCTGGCGATCGTACAGCCGGCCACGGTGATCCGATGGCATCGCGAGGGGTTCAAACGCTTCTGGACCCGCAGGAGTCGGGCTGGCTGCGAGGGTCGGCCTGCGCTGGGTCGCGAGATCGTCGGCCTGATCCGGAAGATGTCGAACTCGAACGTGACTTGGGGCGCTCCACGCATCCGCAATGAGCTTTCCAAGCTCGGCATCGAGATCGCGACGTTGACCGTCGCCAGGTACATGGTGAGGCAGCGGAAGCCGTCGTCGCCATCCTGGCGCGCGTTCTTGGACAACCACGTCAAGGACCTGGTGGCGATCGACTTCTTCGCTGTGCCGACAGCCACATTCGGAGTGCTGTTCGGGTTCCTGGTGCTGGCCCACGACCGTCGGCGTGTGCTGCACTTCAACGTGACGGCGAACCCGACCGCGGAATGGACCGCTCGGCAAGTGATCCAAGCCTTCCCCGAGGAGACGGCACCGCGGTTCCTGGTACGGGACCGAGACAAGATCTACGGGGAGCGCTACCGACGCGCAGTCGAAGTGCTGGGCATCGAGGAAGTGGTCACTGCGGCGAGATCGCCATGGCAGAACCCATACGCGGAGCACCTGATCGGTTCGCTTCGGCGAGAGTGTCTGGACCACGTCGTCATCCTCGGGGAGATGCATCTCCTCCGGATCCTGGCCGCGTACTTCGAGTACTACGACCGGGCGCGCTGCCACCTCTCACTGGTGGGCGATGCGCCAGAACCCAGGTCGGTGCAAGGACCCGAACTCGGCAGGGTGGTTGAACTGCCCGAGGTCGGCGGGCTGCATCATCGATACGAGCGGGCCGCGGCGTGATGCCGTGGTGTAGCAGGAAGGCAGGGGCCGACGGCCCCTTGCTCATGTACTCGCATGCCCGGGGCGGCCGGAGGGTCTTCCATACGGTATTCCCAACTTCCCCATATCCGGCGCGAATGCGTTGATCGCCGCAGACGGCGTTTTCGGCAACCACACCGGCCCGTGACCCAGACGACGACACCCTTGCTCATGCGAACATCCCCCCTCCTATCAGTCCCGGCAA
>JBGQGI010000195.1:0-4009 GCA_041497375.1 Candidatus Dormibacteraceae bacterium
GGAACATGCTGTCCCGGTTCCAATCGCAAGCCGACCACGCGCATCGACCCGCAGTCGGCAATCTGCTCGAAGCCAAGGGCACGGTGCGATCCTTCAGGGCCTTGCGCTGTCACTCTTGCCGAATATCATGCCCGCCCCGCGTCGTCATGCCTCACCATCGAAACCTGTGGTGATCAACCGGCTCACCGGCATCGACGGCGCCCAAAGAGCGCGTGGGGTGGTTGTCGTGATCGATGTGCTTCGTTCGTTCACCGTCAGCGCTTATGCGCTTGCGGGTGGAGCGCTTGAGTGCCTGCTCGTGTCCAAGACCGCCGAGGCTCGTGCCCTTCACGAAAAGATCCCAGGCTCGCTCATCTGCGCCGAGGAGGATGCGCTGCCTGTGCCAGGCATCCCGATCAGCAACTCTCCTACCCAGATCACCGAAGCGGACCTCACAGGTCGCGTTCTCATCCAGCGCTCGAGCGCCGGCACCACTGTGATGTCGGCGGTCGAATCGGCCGACGAGCTGTACGCGGCGAGCCTTGTCGTCGCGAGGGCAACAGCCAGGGCCTGCCTGTCGAAGCAGCCGCAGGTGGTGACCCTGCTTGCCTCTGCGGACCACCCCGAGGACCACGCATGCTCCCTGTTCATCGAGGGCCTTCTTCGCGGCGAGGAGCGGGACGTCGTCAGCTTGCTCAAGCCCCTGCGTGAGAGCGCTCGTTACGCGCGAGCGATGAGCGGCACCTGGCCTGGATTTCCGCCCAGCGACCTCGAGCTTTCGCTTACGCCCGACCGATTCGACTTCGCCATGCCGGCGACCAGGGACGGAACATATCTGCGACTCACCTGCCGTCGCTCAGCTAATCCGAGCTAACGCCCCTCTCCCTGACCCTCCCCCCCAAGGGGAGAGGGATAAGATGATGGCAGGGCACCAAGGGAATCCGGTGCGAAACCGGAGCTGTCGCGCAACTGTGAGCGGGGAGCCTCCGTCCGACAAAAGCCACTGAGGTGACAACCTCGGGAAGGCAGATGGGGGCGGCGAGCCGCAAGCCAGGAGACCTGAACGCCCGCAACGGCAACCCGTCCGCGCGCAACGGCACGGAAGCTCCTGGCGGTCGGCTTTCAGCAGCGCGTTCGGGAAGGCTTGACCGCCTGGAGGAAGAATCGTGCACAAGCACCTCTTGTGGGTCAGCGCGACACTGGCCCTTGTCATCGCCGCGTGCGGAGGCTCGTCACCGACCAGCCAGGCTAGCCCCACCAGCTCGTGTGTCAACACGGGCGCCGCTCACCATGCATATGTCGTCGTCCAGCACCTGTCTGGCGCCACGCTCCAGAAGTGCGTGGGCTTTGCCGGGGACACCATTGACGGCCAGGCGTTGATGGACCAGTCAGGCATCGAGTACCAGGCGAAGACGACGAGCGTGGGCAAAGCGGTCTGCCAGGTCGACAACGAACCCGCGCAGTTCAGTACTTGCTTTCCGCAGAACCAGCCCTACTGGGCCCTATTCATAGAGGCAGGCGGCGCTTGGACGATGGCGCCAAAGGGCCTTAGCGACGCCATGGTTCATGACGGGGAGGCGGTCGGCTGGCATTACGTCAGATACGACCCGAAATCTGATCCTTCTCCTCCACCACTGGCCAACCAGAGCTGAGTCAGACATTGAACGCGCGCGCGGTGGCGGCCTGGTCCGCCACCTGCATCTTCATAGTCCTGTCGACGGCCAACCCGGCCTATAAGACCGTGGTGCTGGTGGCGGCGCTCGCTGCGCTCGCCACCGGCATCGGCCTGCGCCGAATGCGCGGGGTGCTCACCGGCGTCGGGCTGATCGCCGCCTTCGCGGTGTTTCTCAATTTCGTTTCCGCGCACCTGGGCACCACCGTGCTGTTCGCGCTCCCCGACCAGATCCCTGCTCTAGGTGGCCCTTACACGCTCGAGGCGCTGGCCTTTGGCGCGACAGGGGGATTGACCATCGGGGCAGCAATCCTTGCCGCCGCGCCTTTCTCCTTGCTCCTCGCCTCGCACGAGGTGATGGACGCATTGCCGGCGGCCCTGTCACGAACCGGTGCCGCCCTCGCGGCATCCCTGAACCTCGTCCCGGCGGTCGCCGCCTCGTTCGTCCAGGTCACAGAGGCCCAGCGGTTACGCGGGTGGCGACCCCGCGGCCCGAGGTCCTGGTCGGAGATCGTGGTCCCGGTCGTGCTGACCAGCGTTGAAGGTTCGATTCAGCTGGCCGAGTCGATGGACGCCCGCGGCTTCGGCTCGGGCCCGCGCACATCCGTCAGGCCAGGAAGCCTACAGCGCAACGACTGGGTGCTCATCGGAGCCTCGGGCGCGGCGCTCGCGATCTTCCTCATCTCGCAAGCCCTTGGATGGGCAGCTCCCTGGTACGCGTACCCAACCTTGACGCTGCCGTCCCTCGACGCCAGGCCGCTCGCAGCATGCTTGCTCCTCCTCGCACCGGTGCTGATTTGGCGATCGCGAAGCTAACTCACCTCACGTACACATACCCGGGCGCCAAAGAGCCGGCCATTCGTGGCGTGTGCCTCGAAATCGAAGAAGGATTGACAGTGGTCACCGGTCCATCCGGAGGCGGCAAGTCCACGCTGCTCCGAGTTTTCAACGGCCTCGTGCCGCATTTCCACGGCGGTGGCATATCCGGAAGCGCGCTGGTTGGAGGCCTCGACATCATCGCGACCAACACGAGAGACCTTGCCCGCAACGTTGGTTTCGTCTTCCAGGATCCCGAGCTGCAGACCGTCTACAACGTGGTCGATCGCGAGGTCGCTTTCGGCCTCGAGAACCTGGCCATCCCACCGCGTGAGATGGCGGGTCGCGTCGAAGAAGCCCTCAATGCCGCCGGTGCCTTGCACCTCCTCGGCCGGACGGTGCGAACGCTGAGTGGCGGCGAGCGACAGCGGGTCGCACTCGCCTCGGCGCTTGCGATGCGTCCCCAGCTGGTCGTGCTGGACGAGCCCACCTCCCAGCTGGACCCCGAGGGGGCCACCTCGGTTCTCTCTGCCCTCTTGGGCATGGTCGAGCGCGGGACTCACGCTGTCGTTTCGGAGCACCGGCTCGAATCCATCCTTGATCACGCGCAAGGACTGCTCTCTCTGGAAAGAGGCGTCGTGGTGAAGGCCGACCCGAAAGCCTGGTCGCCTCAACCCGCCGAGCCGCCGACAGCCCGTCAATCTGCGATTGGAGCCGAGGCATGGTCGCTCAAGAACGTCAGCGCAGGGTTCGCTGGCCGCGTGGTGATCGAAGGTGTCGACCTGGCGGGCCGCGCGGGCGAGGTGGTGGCGCTGAGCGGACCAAATGGTGGCGGCAAGACGACCCTGCTGCGCCTTATCGCCGGCACACTTGAACCATTCTCTGGCGCCGTCGTCCGGCAACCCGGACGTATTGCCTACCTCCCGCAGAATCCCGCAGCGCTGCTGCACCGCCCGACTGTCCGATCCGAGGTTGCCTTCACGATCGCCCGCGCGGGAGAGGGCGAACGGCCTGAGAGCATCCTCGAAGAGCTCGGGCTCACGTCGGTGGCGGACAGGTACCCGCGCGACCTTTCATCTGGCGAGCGCCAGCGAGCCGCGCTGGCCGCAGTCCTGCCTGGTGCACCCGGCCTCGTGCTTCTGGACGAGCCGACACGCGGCATGGACGCGGCCGCGCGCGCCAGGTTGATCGGGCTTGTCGCCAGGCTTCGAGACCGAGGCGCGGCAGTGGTCCTGGCGACGCATGACCCAGAGCTCAGGTCAGCCCTCGCTGATCGCACAGTCAACGTGAGCGGCGGCCGCGTCCTCGAGACGCCACGACAGGCGGTCCTGGCTTGAAAAGAGCGCTGCCCGTTGGTGTCGTCTCATTGGTGGGCCTGCTCCTTTTCGTCTGGCCGTTCCTGGGCAGCGGCCTGCCCGCCAACACGCCGGCCTGGACTCTCGCTCTGGCGTGCGTCGCAGGCCTGTTTCTCGTTGAGGCGGGGACACGCCAGCTCGACTCGCGCGCAATCGCGCTGCTGGCGGCGATAGCTGCCATCGACAC
>JBGQGI010000196.1:0-3979 GCA_041497375.1 Candidatus Dormibacteraceae bacterium
GCAACGTGCTGCCAATCCGCAGGAAGCCATCGGCCGGCTGACCATGAGTACGAAATGCCGAGAAAGCCTCTGAGCACAGGAGTGGCCACGGTGCGCCAGTCGTCCAGGGCGCTGACTTTGTTCATCTTGGATTTCGGGTCAGACACAAAATGCCCGGTAGCGAGATCCAGGAAGCCCGGCAGACTCCCGGCATCGGCAGGCCCGGTGAGCTGGGCGGGAAGCCGGCAGTTGAACTTGACGAGCATGGGAAATGTCTTGCTGGCGAGCGCCGATGCGGTCGGCCGTGGGGAAGGTGAGCTCGAGGCGGGACTGCTCGGGGACGGCGAGCTTGGCGACGGACTGGAGGATGCAATAGGCGTGGGCGAGTGCGACGCCGTCGGTGAGCCCGACGTCGTGCATCCTCCGACCAGCAGAGCCAGCAGGACTGCGAAAGCGCGTGCCTTCATCACATCAGCCTGCTCAGGTAAACGGGAACGGAGCCGCGAAGTTCCGCCGCCTTCGGGTCTAGTCCCCGGACGAGCTCGCCTCGGTGGCCAGGCTCCTGTCCGACGGCCGCCGCGACCAGAGAGTGGCGCCGATCCGGATGTTCTTGAAGACCTCCTCGCTGACGAGGAAGCCGGCGAAGATCAGGAGCAATCCCAGGAACTCGCCGAGGAAGAACGACCACGTGACGCCAAAGCGATTGAGGCCGCTCGTGACCCCAGGGATGAATGCCCCCAAAGCGATCAGGATCGTGGCCGGCACCCGCGAGTTCACCTTGCCCTTGAGCAGAGCGCTGGCAGCGGTCGGTGTCGACGCGACCAGGTTCACAGCCACGGCGGCGCCGCCGTAAAGCTGAGCGACGATCGGCGTCTTCACCTTGGCGCGCAACACCTTGCGCTTGGGCATGTAGACGTATGCCGAGTAGATCGCGCCGAAGACCAGCGACAGGGCCCCGGCGATGTTGAAGGGTCCGGTGAGGACGCGCACGTAGCCGGGGAATGCGGTGCCGACGGGCACGTGCGTGGCCGGATCGACAGCCCAACCTGGAGCCGCCAGGCTTGCCGTCAAGGTCATGTAGGCCACCGCGATCGAGCCAATCACCAGGACGCTCATCGCAATGTGAGCGGCCATCCGCGGGCGCACGGCGGTGGCCGCGACGATCGCGACGCCGCCGATCGCTGCGATCACGAAGGCGATAGTCCCGGCCGTTGCCGACCCAGGGTAAAGCGGCGTGTCGCCGCCCTTGGCGGTGGCGTGGCTGAACAGCAGGGAGAGCAGGCCGCCGATGAGAACCGTGGCGCCCGCGAAGTAGCCGAAGCGGGTCTTGGAGAGCAGGTAGATCGTGCCCGCACCGAGGTAAGCGGCGACGAAGAAAGCGCCGATCAGGTACCAGGCGCGATACAGGGGCTCGCTCCAACCGAACGCTCCGCCGATGAACTCACACCCTGCGCTGATGCCGTACCAGAGCAGGCCGATCGCCCACACGAGTTGGAAAGCTTTGCGTCGCTGCCACCACTGGTCGAAGACCATCGCGGCGAAGGCGAAGCTCAGCACCGATGAGCCCAGCGGCAGCACAACGTTCAGCGTGTTCATCCCTTCCCCCTCGAAAACGACTCGACCATGGCAACCCGAACCTCATTGAGGAACCAGCCGACGTGGCGCTCGAAATCCGCCAGCCCTCCAACCTGCACGGCCGACAGCTGCTGGGCACTCGAATGGACCAGGCCGTCGAACAGATGGAAGGCGCGCATCGCATCACCGAGAGACAAACCGACATCGTGGGCCAGCCTCGCGTAGCGATCGCCCAGCTCCTGAACGTCGCCGCTCCAATCCTTGTCGGTGTCGCCCAGATAGGCGACCAGGACGCGCATGAGGTCGTGCCCCAGCTCGCGCTGGCGCTCCTTGGCGGCATCGTCGAAGCGGGCATACCAGGTCTCGGTCGCGAGCTTGCCGGCCGAGGTCGCCAGGCGCGCCTGTCCGACGAGGGCGTTCATGAAAAGCGCGAGCTCGGGCGCGGCCTCGGAGGCAAGAGCATCAACATCGTCTCCGCTGAAGCGCCGGTGGCCGCCCGGCGTGCGAAACGTTCGAATCTTGCCCCGGTCCGACCAATCGCGCAGTGTCGCGGGGTGAATGTTGAGTCGCTTGGAGGCCTCGGTGATGCTCAGCCAGCTGGCCGCCGGCGACTCGAGACCGCGCACGGCGGTAGTTTAAGGAATCTACGGAGCCTCTGGCAATCCCTGAGATTTCTATAGATTCGGCCGCAGCGGCTGGGGATTAGCTTTTCAGAGCGCGGTCGCCGATCTCCAGTGCGCCGTCCAGGATCTCGAAGCCCTCGTCGAGCTCCGCCTCTGTGATGCACAGCGGAGGGTTGGTCATGATCGTGTTCCAGCGCACGAAGGTGTACATTCCCGCGTCGAGCAGGGCCTGGCTGATCGCCTTCATCTCAGGCGAGGTGCCGTTGAAGGGCGCCATCGGCTCCAGCGTCTTGCGGTCACGCACGAGCTCAATCGCTCCAAACAATCCGATCGACCGCACCGCGCCGACACACGGATGGCGCTCTTGCAGACGTCGGTGGTGTTTCTTCAAGACCTCGCCCATCCGCTGCGAGTTGCCGACCATGTCGTCCTCTTCGTATGCCTGGATGGCGCCCAGCGCCGCAGCGCAACCGAGCGGGTGGCTGTTGTAAGTCAGCCCGCCGTAGAAGACGTGATCGTCGAAGTAGGCGGCGAGCTTCGGGCGCATGCCGACCGCGCCGAGCGGAACGTAGCTGCTGGTCAGACCCTTCGCCAGGGTGATGAGGTCGGGCACGACGCCCCAGTGATCGACGCCGAACCACCGGCCTGTACGGCCGAACCCAGTCATGACTTCGTCGGCGATGAGGAGGATCCCGTGCCGGTCGCAGATCTCGCGCACGCCCTGGAGGTAGCCGTCCGGAGGGATCAGGATCCCGTTGGTGCCCGTGATCGGCTCGAGGATGAAGGCGGCGATGGTGCCGGCGCCTTCGAGGAGGATCGTCTCCTCGAGCATGGCGAGCGCGACCTCCGCGCTGTCGGTGCCGCGCTGGATGCCGTGGTAGGGGTCGAGGACGTGGACGACACCGACCGCGCTCTCGTTGGGCCAGCGGCGTGGGTCGCCCGTCGCCTGGATGGCTGTACCGGTGGCGCCGTGGTACGAGCGGTACCTGGCGAGGATCTTCGAGCGGCCGGTGACCGTGCGCGCGATCTTGATCGCGTTCTCGTTCGCGTCGTTGCCGCCGAGCGTGAACAGGACCTTGTCGATGTCGCCCGGCAGCAGCTGCGCGAGCTTCTGGCCGAGACGCGCTCGAGCCTCGGTGGCCATGAACGGGCTGATGTAGGGGAGAAGGTCGGCCTGGCGCTTGATCGCGTCGATGATCCGCCGCTCGCCGTGGCCGGCGTTGACGCACATGAGCTGACTGTTGAAATCGATGAAGCGGCGCCCATCGACTGTCTGAAAGTGGACGCCCTCGGCGCTGGCGACGGCCATCGGCTTCAGCGCCGCCTGGGCGGACCAGTCGTACAGGGTATGGCGGAGGCAGAGCTCGGTGATCTCCTCCGCGCTGAGGGACTTCACGGCTTCCATGACCA
Source organism: Candidatus Dormibacteraceae bacterium (assembly GCA_041497375.1). Classification (GTDB taxonomy): domain Bacteria; phylum Chloroflexota; class Dormibacteria; order Dormibacterales; family Dormibacteraceae; genus Palsa-872. The sequence goes on from JBGQGI010000196.1 coordinate 3,588, forward strand.
TGCCCGGAATCGTACGCGGGCGGCGCGCGAAGGGCCGTCCAACTGCTGTTTGACTTCCAAACTTCGCGGGTGATATATCCAACCAGTCACTGGCGTACGCTTCGTTGCGCCGGTTTTTGGTCGTTCGCTTGTCCGGGGAGGGAATCGATGTTTCCAGCCGCCTTTGACTATGCCGCTCCCGCCACCCTTGCCGAGGCTCTTGCGCTACTCAAGCAGCGTGGCGATGACGCCAAGATCATGGCCGGCGGCCAGAGCCTCATCCCGCTGCTGAAGCTTCGATTCGCTCAGCCCGCGATCGTGGTCGACATAGGACGCCTGCCGGGCATGGCCGGCATCGCCCGCCACAACGGGCACCTCAGCATCGGCGCCCTCGCCCGCCACGTGGACATCGA
>JBGQGI010000197.1:0-3973 GCA_041497375.1 Candidatus Dormibacteraceae bacterium
CGTGTGCGTCCGCTTGTGGCAATCGCCTCCAAATGTCACCATGTTCCTCGTCTCCTACAGTGGGATGACTGAGGACCGGCTCGGCGGACATCTCTGAGTTGGGGCCAACCACGCTCCTATGAAGTCATGCCGACCGGTCCACTTCTTTGTCCGGATGGCGGCAAGACTCATCAAGGCCACTTAGGCAGAGGGAACGAGAGCCAACCCTCCGGACAATCCGAAAGAGTGACACTCAGAGGGAACAGTCTGGTTCCCTCTCATACTTTCGGCCGGTAGTTCTTCTTGTAGTACTCCCAGTACTCGCCCGACTTCAAGGGCCGCCACCACTCCTGGTGCTCGCGGTACCAGTCGGCCGTTTTGAGCAGGCCGTCGCGGAAGTCCACCACCGGCTCCCAGCCGAGCTCGGTGATGCGCGTCACGTCGACGGCATACCTGTAATCGTGGCCGGGACGGTCGGCCACATACTCGATGAGGCTGCGAGGCTTGCCCAGGATGTCGAGGACTGCTTCGGCGACCTGCTTGCCGCTCGTCTCACGGCCGGTGCCGATGTTGTAGGCCCCACTCGACAGAGGCGCCTCGTGCAGGACCAGGTCGATCGCGCGGCAGTGGTCTTCGACATAGACATAGTCCCGAACCGCCGCGCCCTCTCCGTAAAGGGGTAATGCCAGGTCGTCGATGGCGTTGGTGACCAGGACCGGGATCAGCTTCTCGGGGTACTGATAGGGCCCGTAGGTGTTGGAGCCTCGCGTGACCAGCAACGGGAGGCCGAAGCTCGCCGCATATGCGTGCGCGATGTGCTCGCCGCCCGCTTTCGACGCCGAGTACGGGCTGCGCGGCCGGAACGGATCGCTTTCCTTTGAGCGGCCGTTCATGACCTCGCCGTACACCTCGTCCGTGCTGACAAGCAGGAACACGTCGTGGCGAAACTCGCGCGCGGCCTCGCACAGGACCGCCGTCCCGCGGACGTCAGTCTCGATGAAGGTGAACGGGTCCATGAGAGAACGATCGACATGGGTCTCGGCGGCAAAGTTCACGATGCCGTCGACCTCTTTCGCCAGTTTCTTCACGAGCGTGTCATCGCATATGTCGCCGTGCACGAAGCGATAGCCGGGCTGCCCCTCGAACTCCGCGAGGTTGGCGAGGTTTCCTGCGTACGTGAGCTTGTCGAGGACCGTGATCTCGACCTCCGGCCGTGTTGCGCGCAGGAGGCGCACGAAGTTGGATCCGATGAAACCGGCGGCCCCCGCGACGAGGAGGCGCTTGGGCGAGCGAAGGCTCATTTGATGGCGGGGCCCGTGGTCCAGTCGTAGCCGATCGACGGGTCGTCATGTGGAATCCGGCCCTCGTCCGCGGGGTCGTAAACGCTGGAGGTGACGTACAGCATGTGGCTCAGCTCCAGCGCCCGGCAGCCGTGGGCCACGCCAGGAGGGATCTTGAGACAGGCCGGATGCAGGTCCCCCATCAGCAGCTCCATCAGCTGACCTTTGGTCGGAGATCCCTCGCGCGTGTCGTAAAGCGCGACCTTCAGGGAACCGATCACGTACCACCAGTCGGTCTGCTTGTGATGTATGTGCCACGCCTTGGTGGCGCCCGGATACATCAGCGAATGGCTCCATTGTCCGAAGTGATCGAAGAACCCGTCCGACTCTCGAATCACCTCGCGAAAGAATCCCCGCTCGTCGGCGTGCGTTACCAGCTCCTTGACGACGACACCGTCGATCACCGACCCCAAATCATTTCTCCCGGTTAACCCCATTGGCGCGCACGAAATCCTGGACCTGGTAGTACGCCTGCATCGACTCGCCGGCGTCCCCCCAGAACCCCTGGACTATGTCGTATTCGATCAGGTCGTGGTCGAGATACCAGTTGTTCACATCGGTGATCTCGAGCTCGCCGCGGCCCGAGGGCTTCAGCTCGCCGAGCACGCGCCACACGGTCTCGTCATAGAAGTAGACCCCCGTGACGGCGAACTCGCTGGGCGGCTCGTCGGGCTTTTCGACTATGTGCTCGATGCACCGCGCGCCGTTCAAGGCGGCCACTCCGAGGTGGCGCAGGTGCTCCCTGTCGGTCTCGTGAGTGAGAACGACGCGAGCTCCGTGCGACTGCTTCGCGAATGCGTCGACACAGGTCTTTAGCGACCACTCGAAGATGTTGTCGCCGAGCATCACCATCACGCGCTCGCGATCGACGAACCTCTCGGCGAGGCTCAATGCCTCGGCGATGCCACCAGGCTTTTCCTGGTACGCGTAGAAGAGGCGGTCGATGCCGAACTCATGGCCGTTGCCGAGCAGGCGCAGGAACTCGCCGGCATGCGTGCCACCGGTGACCAGCATCATCTCCGAAACCCCCGCTCTGACCATAGCTTCGATCGCGTAGCTGATCATCGGGCGGTCGTAAAGGGGAAGCAGGTGCTTGTTGGTGATCAGCGTGAGGGGATGCAGCCGGCTCCCGGTTCCGCCCGCGAGGATCACACCTTTCATGCGTTCCGGATTCTACTGGTGGTTCTTCGTCTTGATGGGAAGGGGGACTCCCCCCCTTGAGGCGGCGGGCCTGGCGGAGCGCCCGGCGCTCCCCCCCTGACGGCGACTTTATGCTTGGCCTCATGGTTGGAGCACTGGGCGGACCACCCCAGCAAGGGCCCCTGACACGGTTCTCGGCTGACGGTTTCTGGTGGTGGGATGGGGCCGAATGGAGGCCGGCGCTTTCACCCGATGGGCTCTGGCGATGGACCGGCAGTGGGTTAGGACAGGCGGCACAAGGAGCGCACCAAACGTAAGTAAGCCACAAGTTGTTGTGGCAGACTGGCCGGGACCCAGATGCCTCGACCCGAGAATTGGCCGCGCACCATCCTCCACGTTGACCTCGACGCTTTCTACACTTCGGTCCACCAGCGGGACGACATCAAGCTCCGGGGGATCCCCGTGGCGATCGCGGGACGCTCGCGCCGGGCTGTGGTGATGGGCGCTTCGTACGAGGCCCGCGCCTTCGGGGTGCGCTCGGCGATGCCGCTCCACCAGGCCCTGCAGCTGTGCCCTCAGCTCATGGTGGTCAATCCCGACGGCGCCAGATATCGGGAGGCGAGCCGTTTGGTGCATCAGATCTTTCGCCGGTTCACATCGCCTGAGCTGGTCGAGGGCGTGGCCCTCGATGAGGCCTACCTCGATGTGACCGCGCGAACCCGACACGGCACCTCGACGCCTGACGAGGTCGCGCGCCGCATCAAGTTCCAGATCCACACGGAGGTCGGCCTGTCCGCGTCGGTTGGTGCCGCCACCTCAAAGCTGGTGGCCAAGGTCGCCAGCGGCACGCGAAAGCCGGACGGCCTCGTTCTCGTCCCGCCGGGCACCGAGGCCGATTTCCTCGCTCCCCTCCCCATCGGCGCGATCCCCGGACTGGGCCCGAAGACCGAGGAGCGGTTGCATGCCATGGGCGTGCGCACGGTCGGCGAGCTGGCCGCTTATGAGACGCAGCGCCTGGTCCAGGCGCTCGGGGTCGGCGGGGCAGTCCTACAGAGGCTCGCCCAGGGCCGCGACCGGGCGCCGGTCGATGGCAGCAAGCCGGCCAAGACGATCTCGGCCGAGATCACCTTCGAGCGCGACGTCAGTGATCGAGAGGAGCTGGACAAGGCGCTGCGCGAGCTCACCGATCGCGTGGTCGAGCGGCTGATCGCAGAGGGCGTGCGCGCCCGCACGATCTACGTGAAGCTCAAGCTGCCGGACTTCCGCCTGGTAAGCCGCCAGGTGAGCCGGACGAGCCCGACCGACGACGTCGAGACGATCTATCGCGCCGCGCAGTCGGCGCTGCAGAAGTCCCACGTCGAGTCTCGGGCGGTGCGACTGATCGGTGTTGGTTTGTCGGGCCTCGAGCACCCTGAGCCCGACCTGCAGATGACCCTGTTCGATTAGCCGCCGTCCGGTCGACGACCGGCCGCGGAAGCACCGCAAGGATCTCGCCGACCGTCGTCCAGCCAAAG
>JBGQGI010000198.1:0-3949 GCA_041497375.1 Candidatus Dormibacteraceae bacterium
CTCCAACGGGGGTCGCCCGCCAGCTCCTGCAGCCACGACATGACGGGCACCGGGTCCGACACCGCGAGGTGCCCGAGCCCGGCCGTGCCGCACAGGGCGAGGAACTCATCGCTCGAAGCGGACAGGCGCCACAACCGTTCGGCGTCCGCCTCCTCGCCCACCGCTTCGACCAGCTCGAGGTTGGCCCGCGCACCCGGCAGGCCCGAGTTCTTCTTGAGAAACGGCTCCCAATCAGTCAGCCGCCTGAGCTCAGCGCGATACTGCTCCACGCGTCCCATGAATCGATCGTAGCGGCGCGGCTCGGCCACCGGCACGCTTCGGCACTTCGTAATTTAGGAGGCTCTTCGCGAATGACCAACATCGATTTCGTCCACCATCCCCATCCGCACACCGAGAAAAGGAAGCTGCAACCGCCGCCCAAGGTCTCCGATCAGCACATCGGCGTGAATGGGCGGCTGGGAGCAGCAATCACCAGGCGCGTCGGCACGATGTGGGCTTTCTACATCGCCGCGGCGACGATGGCGGCCTGGATGGTCCTGGCGGGGTTTGCGTGGGGTCCGCTTCACGGCATCGACCCCTATCCGTTCGCCTTCCTCCTGTTCCTCGGCAACATCGTCCAGCTGCTGTTGATGTTCGTGATCATGGTCGGCCAGCAAGTCCTTGGCGCCGCTTCGGACAAGCGGGCCGTGGTCACCTACCAGGACGCAGAGGCGATCCTGCACGAATGCCTTCAGATGCAGGAGCACCTGACAGCGCAGGATCGCGCGCTGGAGCGGATGCTCCACCGCATGGAGCAGCTGGAAGGCAAGATGGAACGCTCCGCTGGATAATGGCCGCACTGGCATGGGGGCGCGGCTCAGTCGCGCCGGCTGGAGGTGGAGGACCGCAATGGCGGTGATTCGATGAGCAATCAGATGAGTAACGGTGAGACGGAGCGGCCGGCTGACGTGAACCGCGCGCGCGCCGACGCTGGGGTGGATGACAAGCGGAGGCTGATGCTCACGCAGATCCTGAAGAGCCCGGTCCTCAACCCGGCCGGCGATGAGCTCGGCCGCGTCGAAGATCTGATCGTGAAGCTGGGCGAAGGCGGCGGAGCGTATCCACCGGTGACCGGGATCAAGGTCCGCATCGGCGGCAGCGATGTTTACGTCGGCATTTCGAACATCGACAAACTGGCGCCGGGAAAGGTGCGATTGAGCAGCCCGACGCTTCACACCGGCGCGTTCCAGCGACGGCCCGGCGAGGTGCTCCTGGCCGCCGACGTCCTCGGCCGTCACCTGATGGACGTGGCCCGCGGTCGAATCGTCCAGGCACACGACCTGGTGCTGGGCCATTCGGCCGAAGGCTGGGTGCTGCTCGGGGTCGATCGCAGCCCGCGAGCGATGCTCCGCCGCCTGATCCCACGTCGAGCGCGCCCGGACCTGCGCCGGCACGCGATCCTGGATTGGAAGGACGTGCAGCCGTTTGTCGGGCATGTCCCGACCGCCAAGCTGCTGATGCCGCTGCAGCGACTACGCAGGCTGCACCCCGCGCAGATAGCAGACCTGGTCGAGGGCGCTTCGCATGAGGAAGGCGAGGAGATCATTCACGCCGTCGAGAGCGACGTCGAGCTGACGGCCGACGTTTTCGAAGAGCTGGACACCGAGCATCAGCTCGAGTTTCTAAAGTCTCGTTCGAACGAGGAGGCCGCGAAGGTCCTGAGCCGGATGGCCCCCGACGACGCCGCCGACCTCCTGGCGGAGCTGGACCACGACCGGCTCACGCCGGTGCTCAGCATGATGCCGGCGCCGCAGCAGAACAAACTGCGCAAGCTGCTCCAGTACCACCCGACCACGGCCGGCGGAATGATGAACCCGGACTACATCTCGGTCATGCGAGGCACGTCGGCTGCGGAGGCACTCGAGCGCGTTCGCACCGACGACAAGGCGCCACACCAGCTTCTGAGCACAGTGTTCGTGACTGAGGCAGATGGCAAGTTCATCGGCAGCCTCGCCGTGGTCGAACTTCTCCGCGGCGACCCCACCGCGAAGGTCGAAGACGAGCGTGCCCTCGTCGACCTGCGGGTCAGCGCCGGCGCGGACCTTGCCGACGTGTCGCTGTTGATGGCGGACTACAACCTCACGGCCCTGGCGGTCACCGACACCACATCGAACCTGGTGGGCGCGATCTCAGTGGACGACGTTCTCGAAGCGCTCGTGCCAGAAAACTGGCGCAACCGCGTCGAAGCGAGCAGCGGGGTCTGACCCTCGGTGGCCGAGCGCGGGCCGGTGAGAGGCGACTCCCACCCGGTCCCTACCTCGGTGGTGGAGGAGACCCACTCCGGCGACATCCACGGCGCGTTCGGCACGATCCGGCTCAGCGACGAGGCCCCGCGACGAACCTGGCGTAGGCGCATTCTCACCCTGGCCGCGATCGTCGGGCCGGGCCTCATCGTCATGGTTGGCGACAACGACGCGGGTGGAGTTTCGACTTACGCCCAAGCCGGCCAGGACTTCGGCTACTCGCTCCTGTGGACGCTCCTCCTGCTGGTCCCGGTCCTGATCGTGAACCAGGAGATGGTCGTGCGCCTTGGCGCTGTCACCGGCGTCGGCCAGGCCAGACTCATCAAGGAGAGGTTCGGCTCCTTCTGGGCGTGGTTCTCGGTCGGCGGGCTGTTCCTACTCAACTTTCTGATCATCAGCACCGAGTTCATCGGCGTCAGCATGGCCGGCGAATACTTCGGCTTCAGCCCTTACGTGGTCGTTCCGCTTTCGGCCATCTTGCTCATCGGTATCACGGTCACCGGCAACTTCACGCGATGGGAGCGCGCGATGTTTGTCTTCCTTTTCGCCAGCCTTCTCGTCTTGCCGCTGGCCGTGTTCAGCCACCCGGACCCGGGCGCGGCAATCAAAGGATTCCTCGAGCCCAGCGTCCAGGGAGGTTTCACCTCCAACGCGGCGCTGTTGATCATCGCCATCGTCGGCACGACTGTCGCACCGTGGCAGCTGTTCTTTCAGCAGTCCAACGTCATCGACAAGCGCATAACGCCTCGCTGGCTCGAGTACGAGAAGGCGGACACAGTGCTCGGCGCGATCGTCGTCGTGGTCGGCGCGGCCGCGATCATGATGTCCGCCGCGTCGGCCTTCACCGGCACCAGCGACTTCGGTCACTACAAGGACGCGCTCGGCCTTGCACGCGGACTGCGGCTTCATATTTCCCCCGCCGTCGGCGCGACCTTTGCGCTGGTCCTGTTCGATGCCTCGATAGTCGGCGCCTCGGCCGTGACCCTCGCGACCTCTTACGCGTTCGGTGACATGTTCGGCCTTCGGCACTCGTTGCACAGGGGGATCGGCGACGCCAAGCTCTTCTACGGCTCGTATGCCGCGACTGTCGCGGTGGCGGCGGCCATTGTTCTCATCCCGCGCGCGCCCCTTGGCTTGATCACGACGGCGGTGCAGGCGCTCGCCGGCATCCTGCTGCCGAGCTCGACGGTCTTCGTCGTCCTTCTATGTAACGACCGCGCCGTTCTGGGCCCCTGGGTCAACCGGCCTTGGCTGAACCTGGTGGCCGCCGTCATCGTCAGCGCGCTCCTCGTCCTTTCCATGGTGCTGGTGATCTCCACTGCTTTCCCATCGGTCGACGTGAACCGGCTGGTGCTGGTTCTCGGCAGCGGGATGACGGTCGCTCTTATGGCCGGCGGCGTATGGCTCTGGAACGGCCGGCGGGGGGCGGTGCGGGAGCCCGAGGTCTCTCGCGCCGACCGTGAGAACTGGCGCATGCCGGCGCTCGTCCTGCTGGAGCGCCCTACGTGGTCCGCGCCGAGGCGGGTGGCGATGGTCGCGATGGCCGGTTACCTGGTGGTGGCGGTGGTCCTCCTGGCGGTGAAGGCGACACAGCTGGCCCTTCACTAAAGACCGTCGGGGGGACGTTAACAACTCCTTTACAAAGTCGAGGGGGCCGTCGGTCTAGA
>JBGQGI010000199.1:0-3916 GCA_041497375.1 Candidatus Dormibacteraceae bacterium
AGGGGGAGTTTGCTAGAGTGGGCTCCAGCGTCCTGAATACGTTCTTGGAGATGGCATCAAATTGACCGAACAACTGACCGAACGGCAGAACAAGATCCTCGACTACATCCGCTACGTGACCAAGATCCGAAGCTATCCCCCAAGCGTGCGTGAGATCGGCGAGGCCGTGGGCCTCAGCTCGAGCTCCACAGTCCACAACCACCTCAACCAGCTGGAGCGACGCGGACTGATCAAGCGCGATCCCAGCAAGTCCCGCACCGTCCAGCTCGTCACCGACGCCCAGGCAGACGCCCAGCGGCGCAACGCGGTATCCATCCCGGTCATTGGCAACGTCGCAGCCGGCGCCCCCATCCTCGCCGAGCAAAACGTCGAGGAACACATGCTCCTCTCCTCTGACATGGCCCAGGAAGGCAACTTCCTGCTGCGTGTGCGCGGCGAGAGCATGATCAACGCGGGCATCCTCGACGGCGACCTCGTGCTCGTCAAGCCACAGCAGGAAGCCACCAACGGCTCGATCGTCGTGGCCCTGGTGGACGGCGACGCCACCGTGAAGCGATTCGAGCGAGGCAACGGCCACGTCAAGCTCATCGCCGAGAATCCCGCCTACGAGCCGATTGTGACCACCAACGTCAGCCTGGTGGGCGTCGTTCGCGGGGTGATCAGGCTCTTCCACTAGACGCCGTCACGTAAGCCTCAAAGCGTCGCGCCGCGCGGCGTGGCACCCAGCCCCACGCCTTGGTGCCGCCGTCGACGTATTCGGTGCGTTCGACGCCACCGATCTTGCGGAGCTCCGCGAGCACGGATTCGCTTCCATACGGCACCAGGATCTCAAGGTCGACGGTGTCGCCGCGACTTGACGTGTCAACCGCGCCCAGCAGCTCCCTGAAACCGGTTCGCCTGGTCGCCGAGATGGCGACGGCGCCCGGATACCGGCTGGTGACATGGCCGATCGCGCGCCGGCGCGCTGACGGACCAAGCAGGTCGACCTTGTTCAACACGACCACGCGCGGCTTGTCGGCTGCGCCGAGGTCGCCAAGCACCTTCTCCACCGTCGCGGCCTGGTCGAGCACCGTTGACGAGCTGACGTCGAGCACCTGGATGATCAGGTCGGCTTCGGTCACCTCCTCGAGCGTGGCGCGGAAGGCGGCGACGAGGTCGGTGGGCAGCTTCTGGATGAACCCGACGGTGTCGGTCAGGAGCACCTCGCGCCCGGTGGGCAGGCCCAGGCGGCGTGTCGTCGGATCGAGGGTCGCGAACACGCGCTGCTCCGCCTGGACGCTCGCTCCTGTCAAGGCGTTGAGCAGCGTCGACTTGCCCGCATTCGTGTAGCCGACGATCGCCGCCGTCTCGAGCTCGGCCCGCCGGCGCCCGGTGCGCTGCTGATGGCGCTGCGAGCGCACCTGCTCGATCTCCCTTTCCAGATCGCGCATCCGCTTTCGGATGCGACGCCGCTCCACCTCAATCTGCTGCTCACCGGCGCCGCCTCTCGCCCCCACCCCCCCGCGCCGGCCACCCACCTGGCGGTCATATGCATAAGACCCGATCAATCGCGGCAGCATGTGGTGCAGTCGAGCCGCTTCGACCTGCAGGCGTCCCTCATGGGTGCGCGCGTGCTGCGCGAAGATGTCGAGGATCACCTCCGTCCGGTCGAGCACCCGCACCTTGAGCTCCCGCTCGAGGTTGCGCTGCTGGCGAGGGCTGAGGTCGTCATTGCAGATGACCACGTCGAACGCGCCTTCCTGGCGCATCTCGCGGAGCTCCTCGACCTTGCCCATCCCGATGAAATGCGCAGGGTCCACCCCACTCCGCCGCTGGATGTCGGTGCCCACAACCTCGGCTCCCGCGGTGCGGGTCAGGTCGGCGAGCTCGGTCATCTGGTCGCTCACCGCTTCCACCGTCGTCCCCGGCAGCAGCACTCCGACGAGGTACGCCCTCTCGCGCGGGGTTCGGGTCGTGATCAGAGCTTGAGCTTCCTCAAGCGCGTCATCGCCTCTTCGAGGCGTGCGTCAGGCGCAGTTACCGAAAGCCTGAAATACCCCTCGCCATGGGCGCCGAAACCGACTCCGGGCGTGATGTTCACGCCAACCTGGTCGAGGACGTGGCCGGCAAACCCGATCGAGTCATAGCCGTCGGGAACGGGGGCCCAAACGTAAAAGGTCGCGCGCGGCGGCTTGATCGACCAGCCCAAAGAGTTGAGCGTGTCGGCGACCAGCCGGTGCCGGCGCGCGTAGATCTCATTCGCCGCGCGGGTCTCTTCCTCCCCCCCATTCAGCGCCTCGATGGCGGCCCACTGCACGGCCTGGAAGATCCCAGAGTCGATGTTGGTCTTCAGCTGGCCGATGAGCCCGATCAGGTCGGCGCGGCCGCAGACCCATCCGATCCGCCAGCCCGTCATGTTGAAAGTCTTGGACAGCGAGTGGAACTCGAGGCCGACGTCTTTGGCACCAGGGATCTCGAAAAGGCTGAGCGGGCGGTAGCCGTCGAAACAGATTTCGGAGTACGGAGCGTCGTGGCACAGGACGATGTCGTGCCGGCGGCAGAACTCGACCGCCTTCTCGAGGAACTCCTGGCCTGCCACCGCCGCAGTCGGATTGTTCGGATAGTTGAGCCACATCAACCTTGCACTCTGCGCGACATCCTCGGGAATCGCATCGAGGTCGGGCAGCCAATGGTTGGCAGCAGTCAGCGGCATCACATAGGGATCGGCGCCGGCCATGATCGCCCCAGTCGCGTAGACGGTGTAGCCGGGGTCCGGGGCCAGCACGACGTCGCCGGGGTCGACGAGCGCCAGGGGCGCGTGACTGATCCCATCCTTCGAGCCGAGCGTAGGCAGGATCTCTGTGGTCGGGTCGAGACTCACCTCGAACCGCTGGCGGTACCAGCCGGCGATCGCATCGCGAAGCTCGGCCAGACCGAAGTAAGACGGGTACCTGTGGTTGGCGGGGTCAGCTGCCGCCTCCTGCAGCACGCTGACGATGCGGGCGGGAGTCGGCAGGTCAGGATCGCCGATGCCAAGGGAGATCACGTCGACCCCCGCTTTCTTCTTCTGCTGCACTTTGCGATCGATTTCTGCGAACAGGTAAGGCGGGATGCGCCCGAGTCGCTGGGCGCCCGCAGCCCTATCCGAGGTTCGGCTCAAATCCGTTCTCCTTCAAGTAATTGAGGATAGCGGCGACGGGCACACTGCCATCCGGCGCGATGTCGAGCCAACGCACTCGTGCGTCGCGCCGCCACCATCGCAGCTGTCTTCGCGCGTACTGCCGGTTGGATTGCGCCATCGTCACGGGCAGCTGTTCGAGGGTGAGGTCGCCGCGGATGAAGGCCAAGGCCTCGGCGTAGCCAATTCCCGTGAGCACCGGCGCCGTGGCAGGTACACCGGCTTTGAGCGCGCCCTCGGTCTCGGCGACGAGCCCGCGTTCCACCTGCTGGCGGCTGCGCTGCTCCAGCCTGCGGTCGATTACGGGAAGCTCTGCCGTCAACCCAACGCGATGGGGTGTCCATGCGGGTGCTGAGCGTTTTCGCAGACGTTGTAGCGGAGGTCCCGCGGATTGCAGCACCTCAATGGCGCGGACCATGCGCACCGGGTTCTGAAGGTCGACACCGGGATCAGGATCGATTGCGACCAGCATCTCGCGCAACGCCGCGACGTCCATCTCATAAAGCCTGGCCCGCAAATCCGGATTCGGCGGCACGCCCGTGAGGCTGAACCCATCGCAGAGCGCATCGACGTACAGCATCGTCCCGCCTTCGATGATCGGGACAAGGCCGCGCGACTTGATGTCGGCGATGGCAGCCTCGGCCCCCGATATGTACTCGCGCGCATTGAATGTCGCTGCGGGGTCGACGAAATCGATCATGTGGTACCTGACTTGCCGCCGCTGCTGCGGAGATGGCTTGTTGGTCGCGATGTCGAGCA
>JBGQGI010000200.1:0-3883 GCA_041497375.1 Candidatus Dormibacteraceae bacterium
AGGGGATTCGAACCCCTGACCTTCTGACTGCCAGTCAGACGCGCTCCCAACTGCGCCACGGGCCCACGACCGGGAGGAGAAGATGATACCGCCCACCTCTGGCCCGACCCCTCGACGCCACGACCATCGATCAGTGTCACGTGAAGACGAGTGAAACTCGTGGACGCGGGTCCTTGGTTTCGTCTCCGAACACCTCGCGCCGAAGAGGTAAACCCGACGGCGACTAGCCGGCGTTTCGGCTACGGTCGTGTGCGAGCGGGCCAACGCCTCCGCCGGCTGTGGTTGACAGTCGCCGGTTGTGATGGGCGATGCGCGGCTTGCATCGGCCGCGTGCTGCGCTCGCGGTAATGCCAGGCGCCTTCCTCCAGGAGCCGGTTGGTGTCCAGCTCGCGAATGTCGGGCGCGCCCTGCCGGCTCAGCTTGACCCACGCCAGCTCGTCTTCGGGAGTGACGAACGTGAGCGCACGCCCGGCCTCTCCCATGCGCGCGGTGCGGCCGACCCTGTGGGTCAGCCACTGCGCCGAGTCGGGCAGCTCGAAGTTGACGACGAGCCCCACGTGGTCCACGTCGATGCCGCGGGCCGCCACGTTGGTGGCGACGAGGATCTGGCTCCGGCCTTCGCGGAAGGATGCCATCGCGCGATCGCGGATCGTCTGCGACAGGTCTCCCTGCAGCTCGACCGTGTTGTGCCCGAGCTGGCGCAAGCTGTGGTTGAGCTTCTTCACGCCGTGCTTGGTGCGGCCGAAGATGATCGCCGTGCCACCGTGTCGGTGGAGCAACTTGCTCAACGTCTGCAGCTTGTTCTCACGCGGCACGCGCAGCATGCCGTGCTCGAGCGTCGGGCCGCCTTCCGTCTTCAGCCTCACCTGCACCGCGTCGTGCGTGTGCTTCTCAGCCATGTTGCTGACCCACGTCGGCATCGTTGCCGATGCCAGCACGGTCTGCGGCTGGTAAGTGAGGCCCAATAGTTTTTCGACCGACGGCGCGAAGCCTGCGTCAAGCATCTCGTCCGCCTCATCGAGCACGAGGTACTCGATGCGCGACAGCGAGACCTTGCCCTGTCCAACCAGGTCGAGGATCCGGCCCGGAGTGCCGACGACGACGTCGACGCCACCCTTGAGGGCAAGCCTCTGGGTTGCATATCCGACGCCGCCATACAGAACGGTCGACCGGAGGTCGCACTTCATCGACCGGAGCACCTTCTCCACCTGGAGGGCGAGCTCTCGGGTCGGAGTGACGATCAGGGCCTTGGGCCCGGCGCCGCGCCGTGGCAGCCGCTCGATCATCGGGATGAGGAAGGCGAGCGTCTTGCCCGATCCTGTGGGCGCTTCGATGACGACGTCGCGTCCTTGCATGAGGGCTGGAATCGCTTCGGCCTGGACTTGAACCGGCTCGTCGATTCCGAGTGCGGCCAAAGCCGCGAGAGTATGCGGGCCCACGCCCGCGTCAGCGAATGATGACAACGTTTTCTCCTGATCCTCTCCAAGGTCGTGTTTGCCGCGACGATCAGGACACCGTTACCGTGACGGCGAGAGAGGACCCGAGCGAGCGGGCCGGCAGGAACCGGCCGAGGCACTCACTCTACCGGTTTCGCCGAAATCACGTTTCCGGCACCATACGAATGCCTCGATGAACATCCTCGTCACGGGCGGCACCGGCGCACTGGGTCGCGAGGTGGTTAAGAAGCTGCGAGCCTCTGGCCACACGGCGCGTGTCCTGAGCCGAAAGCCCAGCACCGAGCCCGATTGGGCCCAGGGCGACGTCGCCACCGGCGCCGGCCTCGGCGAGGCGATGATCGGAATCGATGCTGTCATCCACGCCGCCACGGCCGCCGTCCAGCCGTGGAAGTTGCGCGCCACCGACGTCGTGGGCACGCGACGCGTGCTCGCCATGGCGCGCGCCGCCGGCGTGCGTCACGTCGTGTACATGTCGATCGTCGGCATGGACGGCGTGGCGTACCCCTATTACAGGTACAAGGTCGAGGCGGAAGCGGTGGTGCGCGAGAACATCGTGCCCTGGACGATCCTTCGCGCCACCCAATTCCATTCGCTCATGGAGACCTTTCTGTCCGCATTCAGCACACTGCCAGGTCTGGCGTTGGTCCCGAAAAGCTGGCGCTTCCAGCCGATCGATCCCGCCGAAGTCGCCGGCCGCCTGGTTGAGGTCGTGACCGGCGAGCCCGCCGGGTTGCTGCCTGATTTCGGAGGTCCCGAGGTCAGAGACCTGGGAAGTCTCGCGGTGCCTTGGCTTGCGGCGCGCCAATCGCATAAACGGCTGGTCAGCCTGCAGCTCCCATTCAAGTTCAGCCACCAGTTCGCTGAGGGCCGCCTTCTCTGCCCTGCACACAGGGATGGCACTACAACGTTTGAGCAATACCTGGAGAAGCGGTACCCTCGCCAGACATGAACGGCCTGGTCGACAGGTTCGGACGCACCGGCTTCGCGGCGCTCTCGAGCCTCATCTGGGCGCTGCCCATGGCCGCCTGGGCCGGGTCCGCCGACCTCTCGCCGATCGACAAGACCGCCTATCCGTGGATCGCGCTAGGGATCGGGCTGGTCATGCTCGTGGTCTGGATCGTGCTGCTCACGCGGCTGGGCCACATCGCTGTCTCAAACCGGCAGCGGCGTTTCGACATCGCCCAGATGTCCCGGTCCGAGAGGGTCTGGATCCTGGCTGCTGCAGCCTTCGCCACCGGCCTGATCGCGTGGCTGAACGCCGCCGCGACGGTCGACTGGGGGCCGCTGGGGACCGCGGTCGGCGCCGGCAAGGCGGGACCCACCGTGTTTGCGGTGGCCCTGGCCATCTTCCTGGTCGGGATGGTCGCCGGGATCTGGTTCAGCTGGCGCAAAGCCGGCGCGGCTTTCCGAACGAGGACTGCCACCTCCCCAGCTTAGGCATGGAGTAGGTGCCCCCTCCGGCGGGCTCTTCGCCTGGAATAGTTGCTTGCGCAAGCAAGTATTACTGTTTGGAAGCGGCTGGAAAGGCGGCTTTAAATTCCAGGAGGAACAACGAATGGTCAGGTACGAAATCGATCCAAGTCACACGAACGTCGGGTTTTCGGCGAAGCATCTGGCGGTGTCCACCGTGCGCGGGTACGTCAGCAAGTTCGAGGGCTCCTTTGAGGGCCCCGATGGCGACTTCACCAAGGCACGCGGCGAGGTCAAGATCGACGTCGCCAGCCTCAGCACGAAGTCGGACCAGCGGGACAACCACCTTCGGTCGGCCGACTTCTTCGACGTCGAGAAGTTCCCTTTCATGACCTACAAGGTCACCGGTGTCGAGCACGTCGAGGGTGATACCTACAAGGTCAGGGGCGACCTCACGATCAAGGACACCACGAAGCCAATCGTCCTAGAGGCAACTCTCGAAGGTCGCGTTCCGGATCCCTTCGGAGGCAAGGAGCGCCTTGGCGTCACCGCCAAAGGCCAGATCAACCGGATGGACTTCGGTCTCAACTGGAACGGCCTCGCCGGGGCAGTGCCCATGGCCAGCCACACCGTCAAGCTCGAGATCGACGCCGAGATCGTCGTCAAGACAGCGGAGATCGCACAGGTCGCGTAAAGGAGCTGAGCGAGTGGGCCGGCGAAATCCCGGCCCCTCCACGTTCCAACCGCCGACGTGAGACTTACCATGAGCCCCGTGTCAAAGGTCAGCCGCGCGAAAGCGCTGGAATTGTGGGAGCGCTTGACTCGCGCGCACAGCACTATGAGCGCGGCGATAGAGAAGGACATGCTGCCCGATGCGGGCATGCCGCTGGCCTGGTATGAGGTGCTCCTGCACCTCAGTCGCGCACCGCAAGGGCTGATGCGGTACCAGGATCTGGCCAAGGTTTCCGGCATCACCGACAGTGGTGCCTCTCGACGCCTGGAGCAGATGGTCAACG
>JBGQGI010000201.1:0-3880 GCA_041497375.1 Candidatus Dormibacteraceae bacterium
CTTGGCCAGCGTCTTCGCCTCCGTCTCGAACCTCTTGACGAAACCGTCGTCCTGGAACAGCTCTGGCGATAACGCTTTGAGCGCGACCTCGCGGCCGAGGGGTTGCTGCACTGCGCGATACACGACGGCCATGCCGCCGCCGCCGAGGCGCTCGACGATCTCGTACTGGCCGACCCTTGTGCCTGTGAGGTCTTTCATTTGCCGGCCGTCAGCCTCCCGACGATGGCGACGAGGTCCGCAAGGCGGAAAGGCTTGCTGAGGATGTCGTCCGCTCCCGCGGCGAGGAACCGCTCTCTGTCGCTTGCCATCGAGTGCGCGCTGGCGATGACGATCGGCTGGTTCGGGATCGCTTCCTTGATCCGCTTCATCGCCTCGATGCCGTCGATGCCCGGCATGGCGACGTCCATGAGGATCATGGCCGGGCGCTGGCTCATGGCGACCTCGACCGCCTGCAGGCCGTCGACAGCGATCAGGACGTTGTAGCCGGCCTTTTCAAGCACTCGCTTGCAGAGGCGTTGGGCGACGTCATTGTCATCCGCCACCAGCACTGTGATCTGCGCCTTGTTGCTCGATACCGCCGGCTCAGGCATGCCGACGCTGCAATGGCGAGACGTTCTCCGCCGCCAGCGGGAGAGTGAAGTGAAACGCCGACCCGTGCCCGACCGCGCTCTCAACCCAGATCCTTCCCCCATGCATCTCCACGATCTGCTTAACGATCGTGAGGCCCAAGCCAGTCCCAGGTATCGATTGCGCGGCTCCGCTGCGCACGCGGCGGAAGCGCTCGAAGACGTGGCTGATCTCGTCGGGGGGTATGCCAACGCCGGTGTCGGTGACGCTGACCAGGGCGAACTCGCCTTCGGCGCGGCTGGAGAGCGTGACGGTCCCGCCGTCCGGCGAGTACTTGACCGCGTTGTTGACGAGGTTGCTCACCACCTGGACGAGGCGGTCGCGGTCGCCCACGATGATCGGGAGGCGCGGGTCGAGGTCCGCCTTGAACTCGACCGACGGCGACGAGCCGGCGCGGGCGATCGCATCGCTCAGGACCTCGTTGATGTCCACGTCGGCGGTCCTGATGCTCATCCGTCCTGACTCCATGCGGTCGAGGTCGAGCATGTCGCCGATCAGGCGGTTGACGCGATCCGCGTCATTGAATATGTAGCCGCCGTAGGCGCGCACCTCGTCGGGCTCCAGGCCACCGTCGCGAATCAGCTCGCTGAAGCCCTGGATTCCTGTGAGCGCGGTCCTGAACTCATGGCTGACGATCGAGAGGAACTCGGTCTTCGTACGGTCGAGCTTCTCGAGCGTGGCGTTCGCGCTGCGCTGCGATTCGAGCGCCTCGCCCAGCTTGTCCTGCGACTCCCGCACCAGTGTCACGTCCTCAACCATGACGAGAACGTGCTCCGGCTTGCCGCTGGAATCGGGGATCGACGTCGCTGTGAGCTGAAGCCACAGCCAGTTGCCTGCGCCGGTGCCGGCTCGAACCTGGACGCTCTTGCCTTCGCTGATCCCGGCCAACAGGGGTGAGAACCGCGCCCTGGCCGCGGCCTGGTCGTAAGCGCGAAGGAGGTCGGGCCAGGATGTCGCTCTCATGACCTGGAAGTCGTGGTCGAGCATCGTGAGAAGAGCCGGGTTCGCCTCCAGCAGCTCGCCCTCGCTGCTGATGCGCGCGATCCCGATCGGCGACCGCTCGAAGATGGCTCGATGGTCGGCTTCGCTCCGGCGCAGGGCCTGGGCGGTCTCGGCGCGGCGGATGAAGTTGCCGATCTCGCCGCCGGCGGTCGACAGCATGGTCACCAGGTCGTGCTCGATCATGCGCGGCTCGTGCGTCAGCATCTCGACGACGCCGATGACCGAGCCGCCTGTGATCACGGGAAACGCGACGGCTGATCGCAGGCCGGCCTGCAGGGCGACCGCAACGCGGTCGTAGTCGGTCGCGATCGACATGTCTTCCTGCGCCGCTGGGATGCCGGATTGCCATACGCGCCCGAGCAGCCCTTCGCCTGACGCGATCGAAAGGCGCCGGCTCTGGTTGTGGAACTCTTCGAATGCGGCTCCGTCGCGGTGCCACGCCTGGCGCAAGCGCAACGCCTGCAGGTCGGTGTCGACGGCCCAGTACTGGGCCAGGTCCCAGTCGAGATGAGCGCAAAGGGACCCCAGCAGCTGGGGGGCGGCTTGCTCCCACGTCGTGGCGCTGACGATGGTGTGCCGCACGGAGACCAGGCCGTCGCGCAACCCATCGACGCGCTTGCGCGCCGAGACGTCGGTCTCCTGCACGAGCAGCACCCGTTCGCCGCCGGGATGGTCGTTCACCGCAGCGATCGTGATCTCGACAGGGACGCGGGTGCCGTCTCCCCGCACCTGGTGGAGCTCGGCCTCCCACCGGAGGATGTCGCCGGTTCGGAGCATTGACAGCGCTTCCGCGATCGCGCTTTGGTCGTGCTCCGACGTGATGTCCGCAAGCGTCAGGTGCAGAAGCTCGGCGCGGCTGCGCCCGAGGATCACACAGAGCCTCTCGTTGACGAGGAGCCAGCCGCCTTCGGCGCCGACCAGGGCCAGGCCGACCTGCGCCGCCTCGACGGTGATCCGAAGCCGCTCCTCGCGGCTTTGCAGCTCAGCTGCCATTCGCTCGGCGCCGACCGCTTCCTCGCGGATGCGCCCCACCACCTCGTGGACAGCGGCCGCGACCACGATCAGGACTGCTGCCAGCAAGAGCGCAATGGCGACCTCGCTCGCCCCATCGCCTGTCAGGATCGGGGGAGCCGAAACGCCGATCGCGGCGATGAAGGCAACCGCGAGCGAGTCGAGCCTGCCCGAGTAGACGGCGGTCAGCAGGACGATCCCCAGGTAGAGAGGAAAGGCCAGCACCGGCTTCACGCCAAGGGCGGCCTGGAGGGCGATGACCACGCCGGTCGCGAAAAAGGGCGTGGCGCGACGGACCAAGCCTCGGGTCCGATTCGGCTTCAACTCGGGCCTCGGACGAGGTCCTGGCAACACCTTCGTTCCCTCACCCCCCCTGGCTGGGCTTGAGGTGCGCAGGAGGCAAAGTGTAGACCGCGGTTGTCAGATCAGACCCCACTTAAGCCCATGTCGCTTGACGTAAGCTGAGCCGCCCGCCGAGTTGAAGCACATGAACACGCCACTGCAAGCGGATGGACTTAGCCGGCGCGTCTATCCGTTCATCGGGCTGGCCATCGTCGGACTGGTGAGCCTTCACGGCTACTCCGAGCTCACCTCATCGCCCGCGTTGGTGGCGGCGATGGTGGTCGGCATGCTGCTCGCCCTGGCCCCGCTGGCGCCGATCAATTTCCCTACCGTCAGCCAGCCGGTAGCCGCCATTCCCGTGGTCGTCGGCCTCGGGCTCGCCCTCTACCCGCTCTGGAGGCTGGGCACCGTCTTCGGCATCGTCGCCTCGGCCGTCCTGGTCGTGCTCGCCGGCGCGCTCGTCCTGCTGCCGTGGGAGCGCATTCCCCGATTCCTCCACGCGATCTCGCCCATCGGCGGGCTCGCAGTCACCTTCGCGCTGGAGGTCCAGTTCGGGTTGAGCGTCATCCGCGCGTTCCCCTTCGTGCTTCTCCTCCTCATGTTCCTCGCGCTCTACTACACAACCGTCGAGTTCGCCATCGGCGCAGCGCTGGGCGCGGCCGACCTCATCCTCGTCACCGGGGTGAACCCGGCGACTGGCGACCCGGCCGCGGCACTCCTCGAAGGTTTGCTCCTCGTGGCACTCGGAATCCTCGTTCGGCGGGTGGTCCAGGAGCAGGAGGCGCACCGCACAGCGGCCGCGACCGCTGAAAGCGCGAGGTCGGAGCTGCTCGCGGACCTGGCGCAGCGCAACCAGGAGCTGCAGGAGCTCACGCGGATGAAATCCGAATTCCTGGCC
>JBGQGI010000202.1:0-3878 GCA_041497375.1 Candidatus Dormibacteraceae bacterium
GGAGGGCTGCTCGTGATCACGATCTGGCTCGGCCCGCTTCAAGATGCCGTCTTCGGACTCATCCTCGCCGCCAACCTCGCGATCGGATTGTCGCAGGAGATCAGATCCAAGCTTGTCCTGGACCGCTTGACAGTGCTCAGCGCTGCTCGAACGCGCGTCATGCGAGCCGGTTCGGTCCGTGAGGTGTCGACGTCCGACGTCGTGCGCGGCGACGTGGTCCTTCTGAGCCGGGGCGACCAGGTCGTCGCGGACGGCCGGCTGATAGATACGGCAGCGCTCGAGATCGACGAGGCGCTGTTGACCGGGGAGTCGGAGCCGGTCCCCAAGGCCCCGGGCGAACGGGTGTTATCAGGCAGCTTCGTCGTGGCCGGCAGCGGCCTGTTCGAAGCCACCGAGGTTGGCGGCGCATCCTATGGGTCGAAGCTGGCCGACGAGGCCCGGCGCTTCAAGCGAGCGCCCTCCGAGCTCCGCTCCGGCACCAACCAGATCCTGCGCGTGGTCGGCTGGATCATGGCTCCGGCGGCGTTGATACTGCTGCTCTCCCAGTTCCGTGCTCACGCGTCATGGGTCGATGCGGTCCGGGCTGCCGTGGCAGGGTTGGTCACCCTTGTTCCCGAGGGTCTCGTCCTGCTCACGAGCCTCGCCTTAGCCACGTCGGTGTTGAGGCTGGCAAGGCACGGGGCGCTGGCCCAGGAGCTCGCCGCCATCGAAGCGCTGGCCCGTGTCGATGTGCTCTGCATGGACAAGACGGGCACCCTGACGGAGGGGCGCATCGCGCTTTCCCGAGTGCGGCCGCTCGAGGAAGGTTCGGAGGTCGAGAAGGCGCTGGGTGCCCTCGCGGCCGCAGAGCCGAGCCCGAATGCGGTGCTGGTCGCGCTGGCAGAGGCCTTCCCCAGGCCAGAGGGGTGGCAGCTGAGGTCACGGATCGCCTTCAGCTCCGCGCGGCGTTGGAGCGCCGCCAGCTTTGAGGGCCGTGGCACATGGGTGCTAGGTGCGCCAGAGGCGGTCGGCCCGCAGGGTCTCGATCCCACCTGGGACGGTGTGCTTGCGGAGGCACGAATCGCAGCGGAAGCAGGCGGTCGCGTCCTGGTCCTGGCCTCGGCGCCCGATGCACTGCTCAAGCCGGGAACGCTGCCGCCGGGGCTTGTGCCGGCGGCACTGGTCGTGCTCGAGGAAAGGTTGCGCCCGGAGGCTCGGACGGCAATCGAATACTTCCGGCGCGAGGGGGTGGAGTTGAGGATCATCACAGGCGACAGCGAACTGACCGCTGCAGCCGTCGCCCGCCGCGTCGGGCTGGATCCTGCCATGGTGACCGGGCGCGCGTCGCCCGAGGAAAAGCGGCGCATCGTACAGCGGCTGCAGGCGGACGGGCATATCGTCGCCATGGCCGGTGACGGCGTGAACGACATTCCGGCCCTGAAGCAGGCGGATGTCGGCATCTCGCTCGCCTCGGGCAGCGCCGCAGCACGGGCAGTCTCTCAGGTGGTTCTGCTGCGCAGTTCCTTTGAGTGCGTGCCGGAGCTCGTGGCCGAAGGACGGCGCGTGATTGGGAACATCGAGCGGCTGGGGAGGCTGTTTGTAACCAAGACCGTCTACGCCTTCCTGCTCTCGCTGCTGGTCGGGGTGGTAGCGCTTCCGTTCCCGCTCCTCCTCCGCCAGCTGACGCTGGTCACGCTGTTCACCTTGGGACTGCCATCGTTCTTCCTCGCACTGGAGCCGAACCTGAGTCGAGCTCGGCCTGGGTTCGCATCGCGCACTGTCAGGTTCTCGATTCCAGCCGGAGCGATCGTGGGGAGCGTCACGTTCGGCGCCTTCGCGGCCGCGATGTGGTTTCGCGGGGCTACGCTCGCGGAGGGCCGGAGCGTAGCCACCCTGGTCCTGGGGGGCATCTGCTTCTGGCTGCTCACGATCACATCGCGGCCGCTGACCGCAGGCCGTGGCCTCCTCCTTGCCGTGATGGCGATTGCCTCGTCAGTTTCGCTGGCGACTCCGGCGGTGCGCACCTTCTTCGCCGTGGAGTCTCTCCCACCCGGAGAATGGACGCTGATCATCGCCTCCGTGGTCGCAGGTGGACTCTTGTTGGAGGCCACCCTGAGCCTGGCCAGGCGGTTCGAACGTCGCCTGTATCAAGAATCGGCTTCATCTTCTTCTCCTGGATCCCTTCAGGCGCCGCCGTGAACGGGAGCGGACCCGCGGCCGTGGCGGTCAACGCAGCGGCGAGTCGAACCGATGTGACTCGCTGGCACAACCTTGGAGAGCTGGTGCTTGAGGCAGCCGCAAGCTATGGGTCGCGCACCGCCTTCCGCATGCGGCGGGGTTATCGCCTGCAGAGCTTCAGCTACTCGGAGGCCGGCCGGCTCGCTCTGCTGACCGGAGCCTACCTATCCGAACGCGGCCTGGTCCCCGGCGATATTGTCGCCGTGCGCTCACCGAACCTGCCGCAGTACGCAATCCTCTACTTCGGCGCCTGGCTGGCCGGAGTGGTGGTCGTTCCCATCGACGTGCGCACAGGTCCCGAGGTCGAGGCCCGCTTCCTCGAAGCCGCCCGGCCAAGGCTCGGCTTCCGATCTGGTTCCCTGCCTGGGCGATTTCCGGACACGGTTTCCGAAACCGTGGCGCTCGAGGAACTGTTCGACCTGGTGGCAGGCGCGAAGCCCGACTGGCGCCCGCCGGCTGTCGAGCCCGGACAGCTGGCCGAGATCTGCTTCACCTCTGGAACGACGGGCGTCCCGAAGGGCGTCCTGCTGACCCACGCCAATCTGATGGCCCAGATCGAAGGCCTGCAGCAGGCGTTCCCCCTCGACCCTGACTATCGAGCCCTTTCGCTCCTGCCCCTGAGCCACGTCTATGAGCAGGTGGTCGACCTACTGCTCGCATTCAGCTCGGGCGTTCGCATGACCTACCTCCCGCGCATCAACCCAGCCGCCCTCCTACGCGTCTTGCAGGAGGAACGGATCACATGCTTCGTCTTGGTCCCCGAACTCCTGAGGATGGTGCTGAGCGGGATCGAAGCCCGGGCCGCAACCAGGTCCGGGCTGCGTCGGTGGGAGCTGGCGCTGCGGCTGGGTGGCTGGCTGCCTTACCCGCTGCGGAGACTGCTGTTCAGGCAAGTCCATCGCGCATTGGGCGGCTCGGTGATCTTCATCGGCTGCGCATCAGCGCCGCTCGACCAGAAGCTGGCCTCGACCTGCGAGCGAATGGGAATCCGGATCGTCGAGGGCTACGGGCTGAGTGAGATCGCGGGCGCCGCCTCACTGAACACGTGGGAGCGAGGGCGATCAGGCAGCGTCGGCAGGCCCATCCCAGGCATCGCCCTTCGTATCACCGCCGACGGTGAGATCCAGGTGCAGGGACCAACTGTGATGCAAGGCTATCTGGGCCAGCCTGAGCTGACCGCGCGCTCCTTTACCGCGGACGGCTGGTTCCGAACCGGCGATGTCGGCCGGCTGGATGCTGACGACTACCTGTACGTATCGGGGCGGGAGGCCTTCAAGATCGTGCTGCCAGACGGCCGAAAGGTCTACCCGGAGGACGTGGAACGGATTCTCAATGCCCATGCGCTGGTCCGCGAAAGCTGCGTCGTGCCGCTCGCCGGTCCGAATGGCGAGAGCGTGTTCGCGGTGTTGCTCACCGAGGACGGCGACCAGGCGGCGGCAATCGTGAGCTCGGCCAACACAAAGCTCGAAGACCACCAGCAGATCACCGGCTTCTCGGTCTGGGAGCAGCCTGATTTCCCGCGCACGCCGATCCTCAAGATCGATCGCAAGCTCGTGCAGGCTGCCGTACAGCGCGGCCCCTCTGCGCCGGCGAAAGGGGTTGTCACCGTGGCCGCAACGGATCTGGTGACGGCGCTGGCCGGACGCCTTGCAGCAGTTGAA
>JBGQGI010000203.1:0-3865 GCA_041497375.1 Candidatus Dormibacteraceae bacterium
CACCGATCTCTTTCGCGCCTACGCCCTTCCATGGAGGCCCTGGCTCACGTCTATGCCAGACCGGCCCTACGCGCCGGTAGTCGACGTGTTCACCCGCAACGGTGACATGGTCGTTCGCGTCGAACTGCCTGGCATCGACCCGGAGAAGGACGTCAAGGTGACCCTGGAAGAGGGCATGCTCGACGTCAAAGGCGAGCGCAAGCAGGAGAAGGAGATCAAAGAGGAGGGCTACTACCGCAAGGAGAGCACCTACGGCGCGTTCGAGCGCCGTATTCCCCTACCGGCCGGCATCAAGGATGCCGACATCAAAGCCGACTACAAGAACGGCGTGCTGGAGGTGGTGGTGACGGGCGCGGCCAAGGCGGCGCCCAAGCCCGCGATCAAGGAGATCCCGATCCACACCAAAGCGGCCCTTCCGGCCAAGAGCTGACGGCAGCGACAAATTCGCGGCGCGATCCGGGAGCGCAGGGTAGCGACCAGCGCTCCCGGAACCCGGCGCACAGAGGAGGGTGATGAGTCGATGAAGGTAAGTAGCGTCTTTCACCCCGCCGTCACGTGCCTGGGCCCGGATGCCAGCCTCAGCGAGGCCGCCAGCCTCATGCGCGCGGGCGAATTCGGCTCGATCGCCATCTACGAAGGTGATCGGCTGGCGGGCATCCTGACCGAGACCGACATGGTCAGGGCGGTGGCGGATCACCGGGAACCGGCCTCGACCAAGGTCTCGAACTACATGAGCCGGGAGCCGGTGACGGCCGGCCTGGACGAGGACAGCATGGAGGTCGCCGAGCGCATGGTTCGTAACGGCTGCCGCCACCTACCCGTGGTCGAGCAGGGGCGATTGGTCGGTATGGTGTCGGCCCGCGACTTGCTTCAGATAGAAGCTTGGCCGCCCGCCCGCCAGAGTGCCACCACCGGGGTCGCCTCGATCGAGCACCCGGTGCGGCCGAGGCGGCGCCCCCGCCTTCAAGCCTGAAAAGGAGGACGTGTCTTCAATGACCGCCAAGCCTGTCGCAGCGGAGATCAGCGAGGTGCTGATCCCGGTCGGGGAAGACAGCATCGCCGGCGACCTGTTCGTACCCGCCCACGCGCATGGGATCGTCATGTTCGCCCACGGTAGCGGCAGCAGCCGCCACAGCCCGCGCAATCGCTTCGTCGCCGGGGAGCTGCAGAAGGCTGGCCTTGCGACTTTGCTGATGGACCTCCTCACCAGGGCCGAGGAGAAGCTCGACGAGACGACGGAAGGCAGCTTGCGCTTCGACATCGGGTTGCTGGCCGGGCGGTTGGAGACTGCGTCCGACTGGGTGCGAGCGAACCCTTCAACTCACGACCTTTCCATCGGCTACTTTGGCGCGAGCACAGGAGCGGCGGCAGCCCTCGTCGCCGCAGCCGCCGAATGGCGGGGAAAGGTCAAGGCGGTTGTCTCACGAGGAGGCCGGCCGGACCTGGCCAAGGAAGCGCTGGGCGTGGTCAGGGCCCCGACCCTGCTCATCGTCGGGGGTGACGATCGTGTGGTGATAGAGCTCAACCGTCAAGCATTGGACAAGCTTTCTTACGAGAAGCGCCTCGAGATCGTCCCCGGCGCCACCCATCTGTTCGAAGAACCAGGGGCGCTCGAGCGCGTCGCCGCGCTCGCCGTTGATTGGTTCGTTCGCCACCTGAAATGACATGCGACTGGCGCTGGTCGGCGACGTCATGCTCGGGCGCCTGGTCAACGAGACGCTGAGGACCTGCGGACCGGCTTTTCCCTGGGGGGACACCCTCCCACTCATCCGTCAGGCCGACTGGAGCTTCTGCAACCTCGAATGCGTGGTCAGTGACAGGGTGCCATCCCATCTTCCCAACAAGACCTTCCAGTTCCGTTCTGATCGCAAGAATGCCGCTGTGCTCAAGGCTGCCGGCATCGACGCCGTTTCCGTGGCCAACAACCACAGCCTGGATTTCGGTGAGGACGCGATGCTGGACATGCTCGCCATCCTGGACGCGGAAGGCATTGGGCATGCCGGGGCGGGGGTCACCCTCGAGGAAGCGATGCGCCCGGCGCTGTCGATGACCCGTGACGGAACCAGGATCGGCGTTCTGGCCTGCACTGACAACGAGCCGGATTGGGCCGCCGGTCCGAACAAACCCGGAGTGTGGTTCGTTCCTCCTGGACTCGATGACACGCGTGCCCAGCAGCTCCTGGAGCGCGTACGACGGCTGCAGCCGCTGACCGACCTGGTCGTGGTTTCGCTGCACTGGGGCAGCAACTGGGGCCGGCTGCCGGAGTCGGGTCATCAAGAACTGGCTCGCGGACTGGCCGCGGCCGGCGCTCATATCGTGTTCGGACACTCCTGCCATGTCTTCCGAGGGGTCGAGGTGCACGACGGCTCGCCGATCGTGTACTCAGCCGGCAACTTCATCGACGACTACTCCGTCGACGCGGAGGAGCGCAACGACCAGTCGTTTCTGTTCGTCGTGGAGACAGAGCGCGCCGGGCTCGTCCGGGTCCGGCTGACCCCGACAGTGATCAGCGAATGCCAGGCCCTTCTCGCCCGGGGCCGGGAGGCGGCGGAGATTCTTCGCAAGATGCAGGGCGTGTGCGCGCGGTTGGGGACTCATCTGACCATTGCCGGCGGCGGGGGCACCATCCTGCTGCCCGCCGCGGAGGCCGCCACCGCCCATGGCTAGCGTCGCGCCCGAACGCCTGGAGCAACCACCCAGCCGCTTCCGCGATCGCGCAGAGGCCGGTCGGCATCTGGCACGCCGGCTCTCCGACCTGGCCGGGCGCGCCAATCTCCTGGTGCTCGGGATCCCCCGCGGTGGCGTCCCGGTGGCATATGAGGTTGCCAAAGCCCTCCACGCCCCGCTGGATGTGATCGTCGTCCGCAAGCTCGGCTTTCCCGGGGCCGAGGAGCTTGCCATGGGAGCGATAGCGTCAGGAGGCGTTCGCGTGCTCAACACGGAAGTGCTCGGTCAGCTCCCCATTCCGGAGCGAATGATCGATCGCGTGGCCGCCCGGGAGCTGAAAGAGCTGGAGCGGCGGGAGCGGCTCTATCGCGGAGATCGGCTTCCCGTCGATCCTCGAGGACGCACTGTCGTCGTGGTCGACGACGGTCTCGCCACCGGATCCACCATGCGCGCCGCGGTCACGGCGCTCAGACAGCGCCAGCCTGCGGAAATCATCGTGGCCGTTGGGGCGGGCGCCACCTCGACCTGCAGATCGCTCGCTCGGCTCGCTGATCGACTTGTTTGCGTGATCGTGTCGGAGCCCTTCTTTGCAGTGGGCGTCTGGTACGAGGATTTCAGCCCGACGACTGACGAGGACGTGCGCCGTCTCCTCGACGAGCTGGCGCCGCCTGGTCAACCGCCCCCTGTCGAAGGCAGCGACAAAGCTGGGGCGTGACTTCTTCATCGAGGACAGCGGCAAGACGACGATCGCCGTCCACGAGCCAGACCACGAGCAGCGCGCATCGGTGCGAGTACGACCCGGAGATCGGATCGTGTTGTCGGTCGAACAAAGGGGACCAAGGTCCCTGAGCCAGGCGGTCGGTTGGACCTTGTTCCCTTCCCGCGTTCTGACGCATAGTCGAGATATGGCCAAGACGTCGCGCGGGCTGGCTGATCTCCGGCAGCTGGGGCATCTTCAGCCAGGCGACCATCTGCACCTGACCTTGAAGGTGGCTGCATGATCCGCCTCAACATCCCTGACGGCACCGACGAAGTCGCCCTTGAAGCTTTCCTGGCCAGCCTGAACGAGAGCGCCGGGGCCGGCGTGCGGCGAATGATCCAGGAGGGCGCCGCCGAGGCCGACATCGCCGCCTACATCGCGAGCTTCGAGCAGCAGCTCGAGCAGGAGGAAGAGGCGATCTACGAGGAGGATGAGGCC
>JBGQGI010000204.1:0-3830 GCA_041497375.1 Candidatus Dormibacteraceae bacterium
AGATACACGAGCGCCTCTCGCGGTTGAACGAGCCTGCAGTAGGCCTGGCCCAAATAGAAGCGTATGAGCGCCCGATCATCGCCGCTCCATCGCTTCTCCAGCAGGGGAAGGCCGAGCTTGACCACCGCCTCGAAGTCGCGGACCGTAGTCAGCCTCTCGAGCTCGCGCAGATCCTTCCGCCGTTCGGTAAGTTCCGGGTGGGCGGCAGGATCGAGCAGGAAGTAGTCAAGGGGCTTGCGAGTCTGGCGGGCGATGACACGAAGCGTTTGGATCGAGGGCTTGACCCGGCCGTTCTCGATCAGATGAATGGCGGTTCGGCTGACCTCGCCGGACGCGACCTGGGCCAGGCTGAGGCTGGCTTCCTGCCTTGCCTGCCGGACCGAGCCCTCTCGGACGGCTATCCCCTTGCGACGACCTTTGTACCGGCTGTCGAGCATGGCGGTGAGCATACCGCCACACTCGACAGTTCGCCGTCGCTTTTACCGTATGACTTTACGGGGTGGGTCCGATCGACCCCGCCGCTGCCGGCACGATCGAGAGTGCCATCACCACCACCGTCAGCAATACCGACAGGATTAGCTTGCGCATCGCGCACCTCCAGGAAGGGATGGCGCGAGTGTCCGTTGAGTTGACATGCCTGTCAACTCAATGCTCCAGCTGGGGAGGCCGTATGTGCGCGACGTTGCCTGGCTACAAGTCGGAAGGTACCTCGCCTATTTCTCTTACCTGCGTGTCGGCCTAAGCAGGGGTACTACCGCGACCGGCCCAGAGGTCACCCGCGCGCCGGCGAGGTGCGCTGTGGCGGCCCAGATCGGCCAGAGGTCGGGTGCCGCCCTCAGCTCCAGATGCTCGATCGAAAGTGTTCCGATCGTCTCGACCAGGCGCTCATTGGTGAGTCGCCACCCGTCATAGAAAGGGGTCAGATTCCGGGGTTTACTGGTCAAATCTTCATCTTCCGGGGGGATGTTGCTGACTTTATTACGGTCGCGAGGCGAGGCTAGACCATGGCGGGAACCCTACCGCCAGATTCACCGCTGTGGCTAGGGAATGGTCCAGATGGGCCTGAGGAGAAGCAAACAGTGAGACCCGTGATTTTCAAGCTTCGATTTCTTGCGGTAGTCGCCTTTGCGATGCTCGCCGGCGTATGGCCGATGGCCGCCCAGGCGACCGCGCCCGCGGCCGCGCCCGACCTGGGTTCGGCGGCGAACTTCGCAGTTCTGGCCGCCGGCACCGGGCTGACATGCACCGACTCCGACGTCACCGGACCGGTTGGTATCGTCACCGGTACTGCGGTCACCTCGACCAGGTGCCACATGCAGGTTCAAAACGCCGATGGTGCTTACGGTGACTTCCTCACCGCATACGGCAAGATCGCTAGTGGTCTCTTCCCGTGCGACATCCTCACCGGCACGCTGGCGAACAGGACCCTCGGGCCAGGTACCTACTGTTTCACTGCTGCGGCGACGTTGACGGGAACCCTGACACTCACTGGCGGGGGTCCCTGGTTGTTCGAAATTGGGACCACCGGCGGCGCCTTCACGGCCACCAACTTCACGGTGGTTAGCGACAAC
Organism: Candidatus Dormibacteraceae bacterium; assembly: GCA_041497375.1. Taxonomy (GTDB): domain Bacteria; phylum Chloroflexota; class Dormibacteria; order Dormibacterales; family Dormibacteraceae; genus Palsa-872. The sequence goes on from JBGQGI010000204.1 coordinate 1,572, forward strand.
CCTTGTAGCGCGTATTGGTGGGTTGACAAGGACGTGACACTCACCACGTCGACGTTCCAGGGCACCATCCTCGGAGGCGGCGACATCACCACTACCGGCACCAGCGTTGCCGGCCGTGTCTTCGCAACAGGTGCGGTGACCATGACGGGCAGCAACGTCTTCGGCTGCACGTCTGGCGGTACCGTTGCGGGGCAGCACTGCAACCAGGGCGTGGGCAACGGCCCCGAGGGTTGCGACCCCGGTAACTCGAACCAGGGCGACAAGACCCGGTCCAATGACGAGCTTGGCGGCACACCTGGGAACCCCGGTCGCAAGGGCGGCAACGGAAAATAGCACCGTCGTGGCCGAGCGAGAGCATTCTCGACAGCCACGGCAAGAGTAAGTAAACACGGGCTGCCTCGCAGGCAGCCTGGGTGGGGCGAGAGGGGACGCAGCGCGCGTCCCCTCCTTCTTTTCCAGGCGGCCAGGTCGAAGGCCACGGTCCGAGCACGACCGGTCCGGCTACAAAGAAAGAGGCCGCCACCCGGGCTGGGCGGCGGCTTGTTCTTGTCGCAAGGTTGGTTAGGCGGAGCCGACCTGGCGCGGAATCTGATCCTTAGGCCATTGGCCCGCCGACGCTCTGCAGGACATCGGGTTGAACGAGCACCGCCACACCAAGGACCACGCAAACGGCACCGGAGATGCGAGAGAGCATGACGCCGTAGCGCCAATTCTTCTCGAGGAAAAACAGCACCGCGAAGACAGCCATCCAGGCCAGGTTCATCAGCCCCAGAACGGCAAGCACCGCCATGAGCGCCCAGCAGCACCCGAGGCAGTAAAGACCGTGTGAAAAGCCGGCTCGGGCGGCGGCCGGGCTGCTTCCGCCGAAATCGTGGGCCAGGATGAAACCGAGTGGTGACCGGCACGCTTTCAGGCACGCGTTCTTCAGTGGGGTGAGTTGGTATGCGCCGGCGAGGAGCACGACGGCTCCTCCGAGGCGCGGAAGCCATGCGTTGAGCGGAGCAGCGAACGACGATCCAAGAAGCTGAAGGATCCCAAGGGGTACCAGTCCCGCTGCCGACCAGACCAACAGGTAGCCGAGAACGAACGCCACCGTCGGCACTGATCCCTCACCGCGCGACCGAACGATTCGCGCGTGAGTCAGCACCATCGGCGCCACGGCCGGGAACATCATGGCCACCATCATCACGACCCACGTAACCAGAAAGAGGCCCGCGCCGAGCATGGCCACACCGCCCATGCCGGACATCGAGGGCGCTTGTTCAGCGGTGACCAGCCACGCGGCGACAGCACAAATGAGCAGCGCGGCGATGATTGCCGTCGCCACGGGGCGCGGCAGAGCGTCGGCACGGGCCGATGCCGGCTGGTTCACGAGTTGCCCTCTCGGGTCAGCCTGCCCAGTTGAAGGGCGCGGAGAAAGCGCTCTTCCCAGCGTTGTGGAATTCCATACCGAAGGCCTTGATCTTCGACGCGATCGGCCGGGCGATCGTTATGGTCGATGCCGACGGGTGGCCCAGGCCTGTGAGCTTGGTGGTCTCGCCGCCCTCCTGCGCCGCATAGTCCTCGACCTCGATGGCGACGGATTCGCCGATCCGGATGCTGTGGCGATTGCCCTTGTCCGAGTATTCGATCGGCAGCCGCTCGACCCCGAGGAGCTCACCGATCAGCGGCGCGATGTTAGCCATCGGACCGCCAGCCTTGCCGGCAAAGACGCCGGTGAGCTTGTCCGCCTGCTCTTTGGACGCCTTGTCGTCGATGATCAGGCCGACCCGCCAGCCGCCGTCCAGCATCGCCTTGGGCGTGTCGGCGACGATCGAAACACTACGTCCGCTAACGTCCACGCCATCGACTTCGCCACGCCGGACGTGGTAGTTGAGGACCACCTGGCAGCGGTCGCCTGTTGCGGGTGAGACGAAGCTGGTCACCGTGCACGGGCAAACCCAGTCGCAGTTGCAGTTTTCAAAGTAGGTCCCCTCGAGCTTCCACGTCATTGCGGCCCCCCCGACTGCGTCTTGCCTGAACCTTGAGAGCGTAGCAGGCAATCGCTCTAGCTCACGGCTGAGGTGACCAGGAGCTTCACGCACCGGTAGATGGTCTCCAGGTGTGGAACGGGAACGTTGAGCTTTCCTGCGAGCTCAACCACCGCGCCAGCGACCGCATCGATCTCCATCGGCCGGCCGGCCTCGAGGTCCTGGAGCATCGATGTCTTGTGTGCGCCGACGCGGGCTGCGCCTCGGATGCGCTGGTCGATCGTGACCG
>JBGQGI010000205.1:0-3830 GCA_041497375.1 Candidatus Dormibacteraceae bacterium
AGCTCCGCCTTGCGCTCGGTCGTGCGGATGTACCACGAGTCGAGCGCGTAGTAGATCAACGGCGTCTTGCAGCGCCAGCACTCGGGGTAGGTGTGGAGGATCGTCTCGGCCTTGTAGAGGAGGCCGCGCCCCTTCAGGTCGTCGAGGATGACGGGGTCGGCCTCCTTGACGTGCAGGCCGGCGAACTTTTCGACGTAGGGCAGGAACTTGCCGTCGAGTCCGACGGTGTGGCGGAACGGGATCCCTTTCTCCTGGCAAAGCCTCAAGTCGTCCACGCCGTAGAGGGCTGAGGTGTGCACCACGCCTGTGCCTTCGTCGGTCGACACGAAGTCCGCGTCGACCACGTAGTGGGCGCGACCTTCGGGCGGGATCGAGTAGGGATAGAGAGGTTCGTAGTCCAGGCCGACGAGGTCGCGTCCTTTCATGCGGTCGACGACCTCAGGCCTGTGCTCGAGCACCTCGATCCTGGCTTCCGCGAGGATCAGGAACTCGTCACCGTCCTTGACCTTTATGTAGTCGATGTCGTTGTCGACGGCCAACGCGACGTTGCCTGGCAGGGTCCACGGCGTCGTCGTCCAGGCCAGTATGGACGTCTTCGGATCGCTCTTCAGCCTGAACCGGACGAACACGCTCGGGTCCGGCACGTTGTCGCGGTAGCCCTGCGCCAGCTCGTGGCTCGACAGAGGCGTCGCGCAGCGCGAGCAGTAGGGCGCCACGCGAAATCCTTTGTATACGAGGCCCTGCTTCCACATCTCGTTCAGAGACCACCAGACGGACTGGATGTAGTCCGACGTCAGCGTCCAGTAGGCCGCGTCGTAGTCCTGCCAGAAGGCCATCCGCTCGCTGAAGGCGACCCAGTCCGATACGTACTCGTGGACGCTTTCGCGGCACAGCTGGTTGAATCGCTCGACTCCGATCTTGTTCTCGATGTCGAATTTGCCGGAGATGCCTAGCTTCTTCTCGACCTCGATCTCGACCGGGAGCCCGTGCGTATCCCACCCCGCTTTGCGCTCCACGTAAAAGCCACCCATCGTCTTGTAGCGCCCGAAGAGGTCCTTGAAAGCGCGGGCCAGGATGTGATGCGTCGCCGGCTTGCCGTTGGCGGTGGGCGGTCCTTCATAGAAGACGAAGCGCGGCCGGCCGGACCGCAGCTCGAGCGATTTCTGAAACGTCTGCTCCTGCTTCCAGGTCGCCATGAGCTCCTTCTCGAGCTCTGGAAAGCTGACCTTCTGATTTACCGGTTCAAACACCCTCGGTCTCCCGCATTCAGCTGAGGAATCCGAGCGCGTGGATCAGGAAGTAGCAGGCCACAGTGACGACTATTGGTGACAGGTCCATGCCGGAGACAGGTGGAAGCCAGTGGCGGACCGGAGCCAGGACCGGCTCCGTGATCCGGTAGGCGAGCCGGTACACCTGGTTAGTCGGGTACGGGTTGACCCAGGTGAACGCCACGCGGACCAGGATGATGATGATGAAGGCCCACAGAAGCAGGGCGAGGAGCGATGCAATGGCGCCCACCGCAGTCAGCTGGGGCGGGGCCCGAAGAGCGCCTGTCCGAGTCGCAGCATGGTGCTGCCTTCCGCCACCGCCACCTCGAAATCGCCGCTCATGCCCATCGATAGTACCGGCAGGCTCTTGCCCAGTCGCTGCTCGGCCTGGTCGCGCATCCGCCTCAGCTCCCTGAACGCGGGGGCGGGATCTCCCTGCGACGGTCCCATCGCCATCAGGCCTCGCAGCTCGAGGAGGCTTGCGATCTCGGTGATGGCTTCCTGCGCTCGATCGGGATCGGCGCCGTGCTTCTGCGGCTCACGCGCGACATTGACTTCCAAAAGGACGGCCTGTTTGGGCTCTACCTTCGCGATCTCGGTCGCCAGGCGCACCGAGTCCACCGAGTGGATGAGGGCGAAGCGGCCGGCGGCCTGGCGGACCTTGTTGGTCTGCAGGTGGCCGATCAGGTGCCATTCGGCGCCTGGCACCTCATCCATCTTCAGGATCGCCTCGTGGACGCGGTTCTCGCCAAGGATCCGCAGGCCCGCGGCGAGGGCAGCCCTGCAGGTATCGGCTCCAAAGCCCTTGGTCACGGCGACGATGATGATGTCGTCCGGGTTGCGAATGCGCGCGATCTTCTCGCGTACCAGCGCGAGGCGTGCCTTGACCTCGTCGATCATCTCAATGCGACGATCGCGCCGAATCGAGTGCCGTCAGGGTCGCGCCTGTGCGATGGCAAAAACGAAGTCTCCTTCGTGCAGAGCCCAAGCACGTGGACTTCTTGCACACCGGCCTCGTGAAGCTGGGCTTTGTTGGCTGCAGCCAAGTCGAGAAAGACACGGTCGTCCCTTCCGGGCTTGACGAAGCGCGGATCGAAGTGGGACGCGACATCGTTCCCCACTTCGTAGCAGCTGCCGCAGATCCCCGGGCCGATGCCGGCACGGATGTTGGCGGGGTCTGACCCGTACTCATCGGCCATCTTCCGCACCGTCGCGGGACCGACACGCGCGGCGGTGCCGCGCCATCCCGCATGCGCGAGCGCCACGCACCGACGCCGCGGATCCCACAGCACGATGGGATAGCAGTCGGCATAGGTGGCGAAAAGCGGCACGTCGCGCTGGTCGGTGACCAGGGCGTCGACCCCCTGGACCACGCCTTGCGGCTCATCGATCCGCGTGACGGCGGCGCCGTGGACCGCGCCGACCACCGTGAGCGCTTCCCCGTCGGTGCCAAACGTGCGAGCAAAGTCGCGACGTGATGCGAGGACCGCTGCCGGGTCCGGGGCATGGCTAAGCCCAACGTTGCCGATCAGCAGCGTGGAGAAACCGTGCAGCAGGCCCGTCTCGGATTCGAGCCCAGGAATTTTCAACAAGCGAGAGGCAACGGCCATATTCGATTGAGCTTAGAGCGCGGACGAGCTGCGAGCGGCGAAGCTTAAGCGGGCCGCCTCGAACTTAGGACCTGCTCGATCTCACGTTTCACCTGCTGCAGGTCCATGAACTCTCGATACACCGATGCGAACCTGATGTACGCGACCTCGTCGAGGTCACGCAGCCGGTCCATCACCATCTCCCCGATCTCGCCACTGGGAATCTCGACGCGGCCTGACCGCCTGAGCTCCGCCTCGATGTCATCGACGATCGCGCGCAGCCGCTCCGGTGAGATGTCGCGTTTCTCGGTCGCCTTCTTCAATCCGGTGAAGAGCTTCTGCGGGTCGAAGTCCTCGCGACGCCCGTCCTTCTTGGTGACGTAGAACGGCACCGCCTCGATGCGTTCGTATGTCGTGAACCGCTGCCCGCACTGCAGGCACTCACGCCTACGTCTGATCGCCTCCCCGACTTCAGAGTCGCGGGAGTCGACCACCTTCAGGTCGTGATGTCCGCAGTACGGGCAGCGCAATGTGTTCTATCTATTCCTACATCCGGTTGCGGAGAAACGCCGGGATGTTGATGTCGCCCATCTCGTCGGTTCCGAACTCGGGCCGCTCGCGCTCGAGCGCCCTGCGCTGGGTGTCGTGGCGCACCTCGGTCGAGCCCTTGGCACCGAAACCTGTGGCGATGACTGTGATCTTGATCTCTCCCTGCATCGTGTCGTCGCGCACGACGCCGAAGATGATGTTGGCGCTGGGGTCGGCCGCCGCACGCACGATCTCGGCCGCCTTCTGAACTTCCTGAAGGGTGATGTCCTTGCCCGCCGTGATGTTGAAGAGAATCCCCTTCGCGCCGTCGATCGAGGTCTCGAGCAGCGGGCTCGACACCGCCTGCTTGGCGGCATCCTCGGCGCGGCTGTCCCCGGCACCGTGGCCGATGCCCATGAGGGCCTCACCCGCGTTTTCCATGATC